>CADEEU010000103.1 GCA_902826385.1 uncultured Acidobacteriota bacterium
TTCTTACAGCGGCCAGCCACCGAAGAACTGGCTGCCCAAGGCGCGCGATGCGGCGCTGAAAGCCCTTCAGCTCGACGACGAGTTGAGCGAAGCCCATGCGTCGCTTGGGCAGATCCAGGAAATCTACGATTACGATTTTGCCGGAGCCGAACGGGAATTCAACCGAGCCATCGAACTTAATCCGAACTACGCACCGGCTCATCAATGGTATGGCGAACTGCTGGCTCACCTGGGCCGTCGCGAAGAATCGTACGCGAAATTTCAGCGGGCGTTGGAGCTTGAACCTTTTTCGCTTCCCGTGAATCAGTTTTACAGCGAAAGCTTGATCTTCGCCCGCCGCTATGACGACGCCCAGGCCCAGGTGCAAAAAACGCTCGACCTGGAACCAGGTTTCGGTATGGCTCGTTACTATCTCGCGATTATCTACATGCTTAAAGGCAAGAACGCAGAGGGACTGGACGAATACATTAAAGTGACGGAATACCTCGGTTTCATGGACACCGCCGCGAGAGTGCGCGAACGGTTCAATCGCGAAGGCTGGCAAAGCGCCCTTCGCGCTTCGCTCGCTCCGGGCCCCGAACGCTCGCCGAGTCTGTCGTCTTACGTAAAGGCCACCCTCCTTGTGGTACTCGGCGACAATGAAGAGGCCATCGATGCCCTGAATAAAGCTTACGAAGATCGTGAATCTTTCATCATCGCGCTAAAGGTCGACCCGAGGCTCGACCCGCTTCGCGGAGATCCACGGTTTCAAGAGCTGATGAGAAAGGTCAACTTTCCGCAGTAAGCTATGAAACGCTGCCCCGAATGCAGGCGAGATTATTTCGACGAGACGCTCAAATTCTGCCTCGACGACGGGACGCCGCTTGTTGATGGGCCGCGGTCGGATGGGGATGTAACCAGAATTCTTCCGGAGCGGATTTCGGAGCCGAGTGCCGGTGCCGGCCGCCAGAACGCGGCCGCGGTGATTTTGCCTGCGAGTGGCCGGAGCGAACGCAATTCGCGGCGGACATTTTTGATTTTGGCCGGGACTCTATTGGCGGTAACCGTGGTCGGAGTTTACGCCTATCTCAACACGTCAAGGGAAAGCAGCAAAGCCGAATCGCAAAACGCTGCCGCTATTACGCCCGCGAAGCTGTATTGGGAAATGGGCGAAGAAGAAAAATCGTCGTTCATTCGCGAGCGCGCGAAGTACGTACAAACTTTGATAGGTGACGAGCCGGTGGAGTTTGATGACGCTGCGATCAAAGCGATCAGAGATGAGATCGAAGATTATGTAGATGATAGAGACAGTCTTTCGCAAAAGCCATTCGAGGAAGGCTTGCGGGCGATTTTCGGTCGAGCGACACAGTTTGTTCCAACCGTCATTCGGGCTTTCGATGAGCAAAAGGTTCCGGCTGCCTTGGGCATTTACCAAGCGATGGTGGAGTCCGAATATCACGATTGCCCGGAAGGTATCGACCATCAAAACGCTCCCGTTGGTCTGTTTCAGTTTTCGCGTCGGACGGCAGCATTGTACGGAATGAAACCGGCCGACTACTGCGACCTCCAAAAGCAATGCGACGGGGCAGCCAGACACATGTCCGACCTGATAAGCGATTTCGGAACGGAAAAGTCCAGTTGGACGCTGGCACTTCTCAGCTTCAATCAGGGAGCCGAAGGTGTTCGGGAGTACTTACGCCAGTTGCGTGCACGCGGCATCACCGAAAGAAGCTACTGGACGATTTTCCGCCATCAGGCGGAATTGGCCGAGCCGATGAACGAAGAAGCGAACAGATACGTTCCCCGCTTTTTTGCGGCGGCTATAATCGGTGAAACTTCGGCGGTTTTCGATCTGTCGACACCACCGCTAACTGCACTCAGAAGATAAAAGGTAAATCCTGCAAATTTGGTATGGTGCAAAACGAAACCATCGAACACGCGGACGGCCGCGTCGAGCTGACGGAAAGTTCCCTGCGAGAGATCGAAGCGTCCCCGCTTTACAATTTAGACTTGGCGCCGACGACGCTGAAAACTCGAACATGGTCCACGTGGAATATCGCGGCGCTTTGGATCGGGATGAGCGTGGTCATCACGACGTACACACTGGCGGGCGGATTCATCGAAGCGGGCATGAACTGGTGGCAGGCGATGTTGACGATTTTGCTCGGCAACTGCATCGTGCTTATACCCATGGTCCTGAATGCTCACGCGGGGACAAAATATGGCGTTTCGTTTCCGGTGCTGGCCCGGGCGTCGTTCGGTACAAAGGGAGCGAATATTCCGGCGATCCTGCGGGCGATCGTTGCGTGTGGATGGTTCGGCATCCAAACCTGGATCGGCGGCACGGCAATCGACGCCCTCTTCACCGCGGTGTGGAGCGGCTGGGCCGGGCTTGACGCAATGATTGCAGGGAATCCGCTGCACACGTGGCTGTCATTCCTGTTGTTTTGGGTGATCCAGGTCGTGATCATCCTGAAAGGAATCGAAGGCATCAAACATCTCGAATCATGGTCGGCCCCGCTGCTTCTTTTGGGCGGTGTTGTGCTGCTTATATGGGCAGCTAATGCGTCCGATGGATTGGGAAATATTCTCGCCGGTTCGTCGGCACTGCAAAAACAAACGAACAGCTTTTGGACGATCTTTCCCGGAGCGTTGACCGCGTCGGTCGGTTACTGGGCCACGTTGAGCCTCAACATTCCGGACTTCACACGATATGCTCGTTCGCAGCGGTCGCAGATGTTGGGGCAAGCGCTCGGCCTGCCGCTCACAATGACGGCGTTCGCGTTCATCGGCGTCGCCGTTACGAGCGCAACCGTGATTATTTACGGCGAGGCAATCCCAGATCCTGTAAAGCTCATCCAAAAATTCGACAGCACGTTTGTGATTCTATTCGCGATGCTCGTGATCTTTGTTGCACAGCTCACAACAAACATGGCAGCAAACGTCGTCTCCCCGTCCAACGATTTTTCGAACCTCAACCCGAAAAAGATTTCATACGTTACAGGCGGTTTGATTACGGCGGTCATCGGCATCTTGATGATGCCGTGGCAGCTTATGTCGTCGATGGGCGCTTATATTTTTACATGGCTGATCGGTTACTCGGGTTTGATGGGAGCGATCGGCGGCGTGCTGATTTGCGATTACTTTTTGATACGCGGTAAACGGCTGGAACTGGCCGAACTGTTCAAGGTTGACGGAAGTTACTCCTATAGCGGCGGATTCAACTGGCGTGCGGTGACGGCGTTAATCGTTGCTATCGCTCCGGTCGTTCCGGGATTTATCCGAGCGGCCACTACGCCTGGCGGGCAGGTCTCTGGTCCGACGATTTTCGATTCTTTGTACACTTACGCGTGGTTCGTTACTTTTGGGATCGCTTTTCTGCTTTATCTGGTCCTAATGAAATCTGGCGTGAAAAGGCCGGAATAAAGAAAGCCGTCGCCCGAGGATTCTTATTACGGACGACGGCAAATGCTTTTTCAGCCAGACCCAAGGGTCGAAAAATCGGCTACGGCTGATTTAGCGGAATAGCTAAATCCGTAACCTGATTCGAAAAATCAAAAGCGCCGACAAGCGTGACGCGACCTGTCAGCAGCGATACGGTGTAGAATCGGGCCAGGCCGTCGCTTACCGGCGACAAGGCGGCAAATCCGCGATTGTTCACCGTAGCAGGCCCCTGCAGCGTGCTGTAGATGTCAAAACCCGCGGCTCCGGCAACGTCAACACCCAAACGGCCCGTCGAAACCAAAATACCGTTGTTGGCGGGCGATTGGATCGAGACCTGATCGAGCGTCGAATCTATGTCGAAAAGCGTCGTCGCGGTCGCGGCATCGAGATCGTTGTTGGTGTAAGCGGCTCCGGTAACCCCAAGTGCAGCAACCGGTGTCGCCGGCGGCGCTGTGTATGTCAGCACGCCATCGTTGATCGTAACACCGCCGGCATTCACATTATGCCGAAGGTTTTGTCCCGTGTTGCTGATGATGCGCAAACGATCTGCTGCCGGATTGAAATCGACGCCGAACGAGGTTCCGTCAAGTGCAATTGTCAGGTTGTTCACAAGCGTCGCCGAACCGTCGGCCGTGCTGATCGTATAAATGCCGCCAGCGTTGCCGACGCCGTACAGCCTTCCATCCTGCACGCGATAGTCGATGCCGATCAGGGCCGAGTCTCCGCTCAGGCCCGAAACGGGGCCGATTTGGTTGACCCGGCCGAGCGATTCGGAAAAACATACCAATCGCTGATCGTTTGTAAGGCCGATGATCAGCAGGTTTGCACTAGTAAAGCCGGCCGCACCACAGCGGCTTTGACCAAACGCGGATACAGAAAAAATCGCGAAAAAAGCAGCGAAAAGTAAAAGTGGGCATGTCAATTTTTTGAGCGTCATCGTTTCTCCTATGCTCAGACCGAGGGTAATAAAGGACTGATCGGGACCGGTCGAATGTCCAGACAAATCACAATGGATTTTGCGGGGGCAAGCTGCTTGACTCAATCATCCTTTCGCCGTTGCAACGGATTCGGATTCATGACGCCGGATGATGGGGAAAACTTTCGCCATCCGGCGAATTGCAGCGACTGGAATGTTTGACGCAAGATCGAGTTTACAATAACTTAAGAACGCAGACGAAAGATGAAAGCAGTCTAGAATTTACTTATGGCAAGGACCATCAAATGCGGGCTGATACAGGCCCATAACGTAGCTCCGGCGGATGCGCCGATCGAAGAAATAAAAAAAGCGAACATCGATAACCAGATGAAGTTTATCGACGAGGCCGCCAGGCAGGGTGTCCAGATGCTGTGCTTTCAGGAGATTTTCACCACGCCTTATTTCTGTGCCGAACAGCAAACGCGTTGGTACGAAGCGGTCGAAAAAATTCCCGATGGCCCGACCGTCGAACTGATGCAGGAAGTCGCCAAACAGCACGGCATGGTCATCATTGTGCCGATCTATGAAGAAGAGCAGACTGGCATTTATTACAACACGGCGGCGGTGATCGACGCGGACGGCAAGTACCTGGGCAAATATCGCAAAACGCACATCCCGCACGTAGCTCCTGGATTTTGGGAAAAATTCTATTTTCGTCCGGGCAATCTCGGCTATCCATGTTTCGACACCGCTTTCGCGCGCATCGGCGTTTACATATGCTACGACCGGCACTTTCCGGAAGGAGCTCGGTGTTTGGGATTGAACGGAGCAGAAATAATTTTTAACCCGTCGGCCACCGTCGCGGGTTTGAGCGAGTATCTCTGGAAACTGGAACAGCCCGCGCACGCCGTTGCTAACGGATATTTCGTCGGAGCGATCAACCGCGTCGGAACCGAGGCACCGTGGAACATCGGTGAGTTCTACGGCCAAAGCTATTTCTGCGACCCGCGCGGCCAAATGCTCGCCGTAGGCACCCGCGATCAGGACGAACTGATCGTCGCCGATCTCGACATGGACAAGATCCGCGAGGTGCGTAACACGTGGCAGTTTTTTAGAGATCGTCGGCCGGATGCGTATGGCTCTATCGTGGCTGACTAATATTTCAGCCGCAGATTGACGCAGATTAACGCAGATAAGGATGGTTATTCAGATCAGCGTTATCCGCGACAATCTGCGGCAAAAATTTTATGGAGAATGACTTTTGCACACCGCTCGAGATTACCCAGATCGAGCAGAACTTTGCCGACATCAATCCGGCGATGACACAGGCCGAGGCGTTGGCGGAGGCGAACCGGTGTCTTTATTGTTATGACGCTCCGTGCACGCGTGCTTGCCCGACGCATATCGACGTTCCTTCGTTCATCAAAAAAATCGCGAGCGGAAACCTGATGGGCTCGGCGCGTGTGATTTTCGACGCAAACCCAATCGGCGCCACTTGTGCCCGCGTTTGTCCGGTCGAGGTCTTGTGCGAAGGCGCGTGCGTTGAGAAAACGCTCGTGCAGAAACCGATCGAGATCGGGCGTTTGCAGCGATACGCGACCGACTATGCGCTGAACAGCGAAAAGCAGATCTTTACTAAAGGTGAGCCGAATGGAAAATCCGTCGGCATCGTCGGCTCGGGCCCGGCCGGGCTTTCGTGTGCTGCATACTTAGCACGGCTTGGCTATGACGTGACTGTTTACGAACGCAAACCGAAACCCGGCGGCCTCGACACTTATGGCATGGCCGAATACAAGATGCAGCAGTCGGTCTCGCTTACCGAAGCCGAACACATCGCGGCGATGGGCGTGAAGTTTCTGCTCAACACGGAGGTTGGAAAGCAGGCTGAACCGCCCGCGTCAGCGGGTGGCGAGCACGATTCGGAAAGGCAGCGTCCAGCCAACGAAACAAACGCGGGCGACAGGCCGCCGCTCCAATCCGTGGCTTTCTCGGATTTGCAGACATGGCACGACGCCATTTTTATCGCGACCGGCCTCGGCCAAACGAACACGCTCAACATTCCGGGCGAAGATCTGAAAGGCGTTTACGATGCGCTCCATTTTATCGAAATGATCAAAACGCGCGAGTGGCATTCAATTCCGCTTGGTAAAACAGTGGCTGTTATCGGAGCGGGAAACACGGCCATCGACGCCGTTACTCAAGCTAAACGCCTCGGCGCCGAAAAAGTGCTGCTCGTCTATCGCCGTACGGAAAAGGACGCGTCGGCCTACGACTACGAACTGGAGCTTGCCAAAAAAGACGGCATCGAATTCATCTGGCAGGCGGCTCCGATCGGCGTTCTTTCCGATTCGGATTACACGCATGTGACCGGCTTGCAGTGTGAAAAGACCGACGGCAGCCTTAAGCTTATCGACATCCCGTGCGACATGGTGATCAAAGCAGTTGGTCAGCAAAAAACGCGCGCCTTTTTCCAGAAGATCATCGGCGTCGATACAGACGACAAAGGCCGAGTCGTCGTCAACGAAAAGATGCAAACTTCTAACCCAAAGGTCTTTGCCGGCGGCGATTGCGCCAACGGCGGCCGCGAGGCCGTCGACGCCTCGCAAATGGGTAAGATCGCCGCACAAGGTATCCATAAAACTCTAACCGGCGAAACAATTACGTTCGCCGGCGCCAGAGCGTAAGAAATTTTGGCCGCAGATTTCCGCGGATGACGCAGATGAGGAATTGAATATGATGGACGATTCGAACGTAAACGAGCAGTTTCGTCATGCTGAACTTACGAAGGGCATTATTGGTGTATTTTACGAAGTCTATAACGAGCTGGGCCACGGCTTTCTCGAATCGGTGTATGAAAATTCGCTCGCAATTGCGTTGCGTGTAAAGGGATTCGAAGTACATCAGCAGGTTTCAGTCCCTGTGTTGTTTAGAGGTCAGTTAGTGGGTGATTTTAACGCCGATCTTTTGGTTAACAAAACGGTTATTCTCGAGCTAAAATCTTGTCGTTCAATTGTCGACGCACATATTGCCCAGCTTCTAAACTACCTCAAGGCGACCGAAATTGAAGTGGGCTTGTTGTTGAATTTCGGACCGCGACCGGAGTTCAAGCGAGTAGTTTTCGGTAACGAGAGAAAGAGGTCTGAGTTAAACCGATTTCATACGCGTTAAGCTTTTTCTGATCTGCGTCATCTGCGTTTATCTGCGGCAAAATTTTGCAGTGAATCGAACCGTAAAAAAGACCACTAAGTACATTCTCGTCGGCGGAGCATTTCTGGCGCTGTTTTATTTTCTGCCGATACCGATGATCGTTCTGCTGCTCTGCGGCATTTGGGACGTTTCCCGCAACCGCGGTCTGAACGCGGGAGTCATTCGTCAATACTTCATGCGCAACGGCATCGGCACATGGTTGGCGTCGCCGATAAACATTTTGTTCGACATTCTCTCGCTGCCTTACATAAACAAAGGTGTTTACGAACTAACGGACCTTCCAAAAACATATCAGGAAGAGATCAGCGGCCTTCTGAAAAAAGCCGACGAGGTTGGCCTTGCCGCGTTGATCGATAAAAAAACCGAAGGCCTGCCGCGGGCGATGTATTTTTTCAAATGGTATGGCAAGGACATCGAAACAACGATCGACATCCCGGCCTTTCATCAAAAGTACAAGTTCGTCCGTACCATCGGCGTCTCGGTCTTCCGCGAACGCGAAAGCACCTCGCGTCATTTCGGCCCGTTCCGCCCTTCGCTTCGTGTCCTCTACTGCCTGAACGAAAACGTCGGCGAGCAAGCCTACATCAAGGTCGGCCCCGTCGAACATCACTGGAAGGATAAAAAACTCTTCATCTTCGACGACACGCTCCTTCACCAATCATTCAACGAAACCGACGACCCGCGGCTCGTCCTGTTCGTCGACATCATCCGACCGTCGTATCTGCCGTTCGTTTTCGATTTTGCAGTGAGCGTTATCAGGGTTATCTTCAAGGGCATCAACGGCGTATTCTATAAAAACTGGAAGCTGGTTAACAATTGAGGTAAGATTTGGCCGCGGATTTTTGCAGATTGAGCTGATCAGGAAGATGGATCGGGATCAGATAAATAGTTCGAACAGTAAGGATCTTAAATACACGGAAATTGCGAAAGTCATCATTGGTACTTTTTACGAGGCGTACAACGAATTGGGGCATGGGTTTCTGGAGTCAGTGTACGAGAATGCTTTAACAAAAGCTCTTCGCCCAAAAAGGAATCCTAATTCTCGTCTGCGTCATCCGCGTTGATCCGCGGCAAAAACTCTTATGGCCGATCTAAACATCAACTTCGCAGGAGTAAAGTCACCCAACCCTTTCTGGCTCGCGTCCGCTCCGCCGACGAATATGGGTTCGATGGTTGAGCGGGCGTTTGACGCGGGTTGGGGCGGGGCGGTTTGGAAGACGTTGGGTGAGCCGATCGTGAATGTTTCTTCGCGGCTGGCGGGTCTTGATCAGGGTGCGTTGCGGATGATCGGGTTGAACAATATCGAGTTGATCACCGACCGGCCGCTTGAGGTGAACCTGAAAGAGGTTGCCGAGTGTAAAAAGAAATATCCGAACAATGCCGTCATCATCAGCTTAATGGTCGAATCGAAAAAGGAAGCGTGGCAAGAGATTGTCAAGCGGTCTCAGGACACGGGAGCCGACGGATTCGAGCTTAATTTCGGCTGTCCTCACGGCATGTCGGAGCGCGGAATGGGAGCGGCGATGGGTCAGGTGCCCGAATATACGTGCATGGTAACCGAATGGGTAAAGGAAGTTTCTGACCTTCCCGTGATCGTAAAGCTTACGCCGAATGTCACGCACATCGTGCCGCCCGGAAAAGCCGCTCAAAAAGGCGGTGCCGACGCTGTTTCGCTGATAAACACGATCAACTCGATCATGGGCGTCGATGTCGAGACGATGATCCCATACCCGAACGTCAATGGCATGGCCGCGCACGGCGGCTATTGCGGAACGGCGGTGAAGCCGATCGCGTTGAACATGGTTTCGGAACTCGCACGCGATGCCGAATTCAATATCCCGATCAGCGGCATAGGCGGCATCAACACGTGGCGCGACGCGGTGGAGTTTATGCTGCTCGGTGCCGGAAACGTGCAGGTCTGCACGGCGGTAATGCATTACGGCTACCGAATCGTCGAAGATATGATCGACGGGCTCAACGCGTATCTCGATGAAAAAGGCTTCGCGTCGGTCAACGACATCATCGGCAAATCGGTCAACCGCGTGACCGACTGGGGCAACCTTGACCTCAACTACGACGTCAAGGCCCACGTTAACGAAGAACACTGCATCCGCTGCAATCTCTGTTACGTCGCCTGCGAAGACGGAGCGCATCAATCGTTCGAATTCGTCGAATCCAACGGGCACCGCTACCCTCGCGTGATCGAAGCCGAATGTGTCGGCTGCAACCTCTGTGCTCTCGTTTGTCCGTCACCGGGAGCCATCACGATGGAACGCCGCGATGATGGCTTGAGTCCGCAAACGTGGAAACAGAAGACCCAACAATCAACTTAGAACATCTGGCGAACAACGGATCTTCCTGATCGCCTTAAGGGCTTTCTGCCTGCAACAGCAAAGGAATCTCCAAAAATAATTTCTTCAACTCCCTCATCTTTTCTTCATAAAAATTTCAGCTTTAGCTAAAGACGCTGATTAGCGCTGATGCCACAATCGCCCCAGTGATTGCGGGACAGTGTCCGGTGATCTGCAAGACTAAAAAATAAAATTTGCCGGGAGACTTTGAGGAGATGAAGAGACAATTCAATCTGAGTGCGGCCGTTGCCTGCCTCGTTCTTTTACTTTTGACAGCCGGTC
>CADEEU010000104.1:0-8453 GCA_902826385.1 uncultured Acidobacteriota bacterium
CCTACGACCGAAACTCCTAAGGTCCATGCAGATGCTTCCCAGCCAAAGACGGCGCCGACTATCCCAACTGTTGCGACACCGATCGGGACCGCCCACGCGTGCATCATCGCTCCGATGCTCCAAACTATTATCGACAACGAAAAACCCTTTTTCGTCCCGATTCGGTCCATCAAATTTCCAACGAACAACAGCCCAATCGCGTAGGCCGTCTGGAATGCAAAAACGATCCACCCGTAATCGATCTCAGACCAACCGAACTCCTGTGCCAGCGTTGGCTTCAAAATGCCCACTACCTGCCGGTCGATGTAGTTTACGGTGGCGGCAAAAAACAGCAGTGCACAGATTACCCAGCGGACCTTGCCACGCGGCTTAGCCACAGGTTGTTGGATTACATTTTCCATAAGTTTTACAGGACCAGAATGCCCGGAGTAAGGTACTCAATTCCATCGACTACGTTTGAAATCATGGGAAAATTCGGTGATCGCGTAATCACTTCGCTCCCGTTCTCGGAGACGATGAACGTTTCCTCCGATTTGGTTCCCGTAATACTCGGATTCCATGCAAACGCCTGATCATTGTGAACCTGTTCGATCGATAGCGAATGCGCCACCCAATCCCGCGTTTTGTACCCGCATGCGCCGCCCTGATGATGCCTGGCTTCCTCATTTGGATAGCCGTTCTCGGCATAAGTCTGCACCGCTGCCTTAAAGATTTCGCCTGCCGTAGTTCCCGGACGGGTAGCATGCATCATTCGCGCGTGGACCGCAGCAACAGCATCGGTCTTTTTCTTCAGCTCATCAGTAATCTTTCCTAAAGAAAAGATACGGCTCAACGACGCGATCAGCCCGTGCCGCTTTGCGCAAACCACGATCATTAAGGTTTTGTTCCAAACATTGGCTGTCGGAACCGGATGACGATATGCACTTATTCTTTCGTCCGCGGCGACCAAATTTACAACCAGATTTATACCGGCTTTACCGAGTTCGTAATGAACTATATTTGCGATCTCGATCTCGGTTTTACCGGCTTCTATTTTACGGTGAATGGCACCTAGAATCCGGCCCGCGTCGTCACCCAATCGTCTGAATCTATCCAGCTCATCGGACGTTAATTGATAACGACACTCTGCGATCGAACCCTCGATCACACGCACATCACGGCTAAAAAACGAGTCGGATCCAAGTGTACCTCCGGAAAGAAGGTGTCGCGATTTTTCTACTATGTAGCCGGGATTTTCTTTATCCGCGTTCCAGTCAAACGCTACCGGCTCAAAATCTATTTCCGAAATTTCTTCGGCTAGGATTCGCGGCATTTCAATGCAGTTTGCGATTACGAATCTCTTTCCATCGCATCGCACCAGCAGGCTGCTTGCGCCGTTTTCCCTGCTAAGATCTATGCCGCTGTTTCCGCCTCTTGTCAGCCAGGCAAAATTGTGTTGGGAGTTGAACAGAACACCCTGGAGATTCTCCATCTCCAGCATCCGCACAAGCCGCTCGGTTTTTACGTTAAGCTCTTTCACGGAGTTTTAACCCGCGGTTCGACCGTCGCTATTTTACTGATTAACGCCGGACGCAAGAAATCCGCCATCGACAACCAGGATCTCACCATTTACAAAACTCGCGGCGTCCGACGCCAGAAACACTGCAGCACCTGCAAGCTCTTCCACCTTTCCAAACCTGCGCATCGGCGTTCTTAGCAAAAATTCTTTTCCCCGTTCGGTTGATTCGAGAAGCTGTGTGTTAAGGGCCGTTTTGAAAACACCCGGGGCGATCGCGTTTACATTTACTCCGTGCTGCGACCATTCGATTGCGAGCGACTTTGTTAAACTTGCTACGGCTGCTTTTGAGGCGGCATAAGCGGCAACCTCATACAATGCGACAAATGTGGACAGGGACGCGATGTTTATAATGCGCCCATACCGCTGCTTTATCATTTGGCCGCCGAATACCTGACAAGCCCGAAGGGTGCCGGTCAGGTTGGTCTCGATTATCCAATTCCACTCTTCTTCCTGCAGGTCGAGGGTCGGTGTCCGCTTCGTCACACCAGCCGAATTGACAAGGATGTCGACCCGCCCAAACGCCTCAATGCAACCAGACAAAAGCTCCTCGAGAGAATTTTTGTCCAACACGTCTGAAGTAATTCGCAGCGTCTTCCGGCCTTTCGATTCGATTTCGGCAGCCGTCTTTTCCACCTCCTCCGGTCGGCGTGAGGATCCAACGACGTTCGCCCCAGCCTCCGCCAGGCCGAGTGCAACGGCCCGGCCGATTCCGGAAGTCCCGCCTATGATGACGGCTGTTTTACCATCAAGTTCAAGTCCGGAAAAACTCATTCTTAGTGTTTTTGGTTTTGCGTCGACTTTGTAAAGGTTATACCAATTTCGGTTTTTTAGCATTATTTATAATTGCTTGTCAAGAACCCTTATAGTGCTCAATCTACATATTTTCAGCCGTTATAGTTATTGCTTGTAATATGCCGACGGGTTATGGTAAAAATATAGAAGAACCATAATTGGTAAAACCATTGTTTAGATTGACCAAGGATTACGTCGTAAATGGCTGTTCCAAAATTGAAGCAGATGAGTCGCCGAGAAATTGGTAAAAACACCTGGCTGGGTCTAGGGGCTGTCGCTGCTAATTTAAACCTTAAACCGCACCCGATCGACTATGAGGTCATCGGCACCGAGGAATCTGTCGGTGACGTGATGTTTGAGGAATTACAAAACGCAGCAGAGCAAAAGGCCGGTGACATCGTCCTCGTTCTTCTCGGCGGTCGTGGTGCCCAGGCTTTGCATAAAAAACTTGGCGCTCTCGCCGGAACCGGAGCTATCGATGATCTATTGGCTCGGCTGCATGTTTTTACACAGGATGCTCTTGCTCCAATGCGGATGAACAATTCGTTCAGTTTCGTACGCGATTTCGAACGGTTGTTGGGCGAGGATTTTTTCTCAAGGATTGGAAGTTTTACGTCGATGCAAACCGCGTCCGACAATCTGGAAAGCGACATGATCGACTATGCCCGAAAAATAGAATCTCTTGGCGGCATCGATCTGTTTTTCATTGGCCTTGGCCCGGAAGCCGATGCAAATTCTCACTTGTGCTACATCAAACCGCTCTCGGGCGCATCGCTGAATGATTTTGCGGGCGTGATTCCGATATCCGAAAGCATCCTGGACCACCACATTTCAAAATTCAAAGCAGGCGGTACCCAAGGCAGTTCCGAAGACGAGGCAGAATGCCGCGACGCGCGTTTTATCTTGACACTTGGCCCTTTGGCGATACTTTCTGCAAAGCGGTTGGTGCAGTCGATCGTTGATGCCTCGACCGCCCCGGCGAAAGTTGCGAGTTTTCGAAAATTAGTCGAAACGAACGTAAGCAGTGACAAACAGGAGATGGCACAACAGATCGATGAAAACCCGGGCCTTCTGGTCCGGCTTCATCCGAATTGCCGGACGTTGATTTTGCCCGATGTTTTGGGGCAAGGATAACCAATGCTCATATCCGATACTACAACGATAGCCGCCGAGCCGATCGGTAAATACGCGATCATCGTTAACCCGAAAGATAACGTGGCCGTCGTTAAAGAAAAGACTGAAAAGGGTCTGTCGGTTGCCCTGCCGGACAGGCATATTGCGACCCTGAACTCGGAAATTGCGCTCGGCCATCGTTTTGCTACTCGCGAAATACCCGCTGGATCGTTTGTTCTGCAATACGGCCAGCCGATAGGAACCAGCCTCGGAATCGAAAAAGGTGATCTTGTCTCGCATAAGAACATGTCGAACGATGTTCCTGTCGTTCGCAATCTACCCGAAGATCTTTACAACCCGGAGCCTGATTATTTTACAGAAACTGCAACGTTCGAAGGATTCAAACGGGAAGACGGACGAGTAGGAACCCGAAACTATGTGCTGATCGTGCCGACGTCAATGTGCGCTTCTCACGAGGCAACGCAAATCGCCATGATGGCGGAGTTTATGCACTACAGCCCCGAGCGTTTCAAAAACGTCGACGGCGTAGTGGCTCTTCCGCATAACAAAGGCTGCGGCTGTCAGGATGGATCCAACCTTGATGTAATGCTGCGAACCCTTTCGAATTACGCGGACCATCCAAACGTCGGCGGCGTGATCCTGATGGATCTCGGGTGTGAGAAGACCAACCTCCAGTTTGTAGAAAAATATTTGCTAAAGCGTGAAAAAGAATTTCAAAAACCTGTCTATAAAATAGGTATTCAGGAGGTCGGCGGTACGCAGAAAGCTATCGAAACAGGCCTTAAATATGTCGAGGAAATGCTGCCGAAAATCAATCAGGCAAAGCGCGAGACGTTTCCCGTAAGTGAACTGGTCTTGGGCGTAAAATGCGGCGGATCGGATGGTTTTTCAGGTATTTCGGCAAACCCTAGTTTGGGCTTTGCCTCGGACCTGCTGGTTCGTTCAAGGGGAACGGTTTTGATAACCGAGATACCGGAATTCTGCGGAGCCGAGCACATCGTCGCCCATCGGGCAAAAGATGCAGAAACAGGGCGTAAAATTTACGAAACTATCGATTGGTATAAAAACTACGCTTCGAAGTTCGGGGCCGTGTTGAACGAAAATCCGTCTCCAGGCAATATTGCGGGCGGCTTGCTGAATATCACGATCAAATCGCTCGGAGCGATGTCAAAAGCAGGGACCACGCGAATCGAGGGTGTCGTGGAGTATGCCGAAGTACCTGAAAATCGTGGAGTAAATTTGATGCAGGGCCCAGGGTACGATCAGGAATCCACACCGGGTCTGGTTGCCGCGGGAGCAACCGTTGTCGTCTTTACTACAGGCCGCGGAACTACGATAGGAAATGCGATCGTTCCGGTAATTAAACTTAGCTCAAATACCGCCGTTTTCGAGCGGATGTCCGGTGATATAGACGTTAATGCCGGTGGAGTGATCGACGGTGCAGAGACAATAGAGCAAGTCGGCACGCGTCTTTTCGAGCATATACGAAAGGTTGCCGGCGGTGAGATTCAGGCAAAAGCTGAAATCCTGAAACATCGCGAATTTCAGTTTTGGGGTGAACAAACGGTAAGCTTGTAACGAGCACAACACGTTGCGAAATTTCTCGTCGTCAACAAATTATCCAATGAGAACAGAAATATGAATGAAGCAGTTAAGTTGAAAGAAATTACCCCTGAAACCTGCGTAGTTCTGGGAACTCACAAAGGGAAAGGTCGCCGCACATCCGTGACGCCCGAAAACACGGCGTCAAAGTTTTTACATTACGGCAGGATTACTTTGGACGACGGAGAAACAATATCGTTTGAAAACAAAACGCATGAAACCGGTCTCGTTTGTCTTAACGGCTCGGCTCGAGTTTCCACGAATGGAGAGGCCTTCACATTAGACCAATACGATGCGCTTTACGTTCCCAGGGATTCGACTATTGAAGTCGGCGGAGCGTGCGACCTGGCGGAATTGTCGGCCGAGGTGGAACATCGTTATCCGCTCCAATTTGTTGCTTTTGACGACGTAAGAAAAGATGGAGCACTTTCTTTTGATACGGGGGAAGCAACCAATCGAAGAAACCTAAATATTCTGCTCGGAAAAAATGTGGAGGCCGGAAGACTTATGGCCGGCGTAACTTTCAGCGAAAAAGGAAATTGGACATCCTATCCGCCTCACGAACACGCATCCATTCTGGAAGAGGCCTATTTGTACATTGACATGCCTGAGCCAAGCTTTGGCATCCAGCTCGTTTACACGGACTTGCACAAACCCGAGCTTGCGCAGATCGTCCACGAAGGCGATGTTGTAATAATGCCTAAAGGTTATCATCCGAATGTTGCCTGCCCGCACGGCAGTATCAACTTCCTGTGGATGATGGCGGCACATCGCGAAGGCATCGACCGCCAGTTTGGAGTAGTAAATGTACAGCCCGAATTTTCCGCAAATGGTTCAGGCCTCGAAGCATCTCAAAAATAGGTAATTCACCAACGAGGAGTTAAGATAACTGAGTTTTTTCGATAGATTCTCGGCGCTTTCATACTAAACTGTGTTTGCTTACAGATGATATTAGATAAATTTAAACTACACGGAAAGACCGCATTTGTAACAGGTTCATCCTCTGGTTTGGGTCAGGCGATGGCAATCGCACTTGCCGAAGCGGGCGCCGACGTTGTGTGTCATGCCAGCAAGAAAAACGGAGCAGAAGAAACCGTCTCATTGATCGAAAACCTGGGCAGACGTACCACCGAGGTCTTTGGAGACATGACGGACAAGGCGGTTCCCGGCCGTCTAATCTCAGAGGTTATCGACACCTTTGGGCAGCTAGATATTTTGGTTAACAATGCCGGAACTATCCGCCGAGCGCCGGCCGTCGAATTTAGTGACGAAGACTGGGAATTTGTCCTGGCCGTGAACCTCTCTTCGGTCTTCCGTCTTTCTCAAGCCGCAGCTGCCCAAATGATCGACAGAGGCAGCGGAAAGATAGTCAACATTGCTTCCCTGCTTTCATTTCAAGGCGGCATAACCGTTCCGGCCTACACCGCGTCAAAATCTGGCGTGGCCGGTCTGACCAAGGCGTTGTCAAATGAGTGGGCAAGACACAATATCAATGTCAATGCCATTGCACCGGGCTATTTTGCAACTAATAACACCGCTGCTCTGCGAGAGGATGAAACCCGCAACCGTCAGATACTTGAGAGAATTCCGGCCGGACGCTGGGGCGAACCTGAAGAACTCGCCGGCGCAATCGTATATCTTAGTTCCGCCGCGAGCGATTATATGCACGGACACATTTTGACCGTCGACGGCGGATGGATGGGAAGATAACGAAAGATCCTACAACCTTCGTTTCGCCGTATTCCCTAGCAGCCAACTCACTAATTCCTGCGCAGCCTGATGATTTTGAAACGCGCCCTTTAATCGCCGGCCATCGACATATTCGTTATAGAGCCACGGGTCACCGACCGCAAAAACGCGTCCCTTTCCGTGTCTGACGGCGACCGCGATCGGCTCATTATTTATAGAGAGGATCGTTTGGGCTCTGCCCGATATTTTTATCGTTGATACTTCTTTCAAATGAAGTTCGCGGGTTTTTTTGAAGATCGGATTATTGTTCCCAACCGTGACCAGGCCTTGTTCGAATTTCTCACCTTGAACACGATTTTTACTATCTTTATTGAATTCAAAACCGAAGGCGTTGGCCAGTTTGTTCCAGTTTTCAAATTCGCAGTTGCCAAAATCGTTTCCAAGCATCACTAACGTGCCGCCGCGCTTTACCCAGTCGGAAATATTATTGATGTCCTGTGCGGCTATGAAATTTGGTTTCGCAGTTTCTTTCTCTGTATCTGGGTCAACGATTATGTAAACATCTGCGCCAGCTAAATTTCGTGCGTTTGGAGCTTGGCTTAAAGTCCCGAGTTGAGCCCCCGCAGCCTCAAACTGTTTGCCCCAGACGTAGTAGCCCGGATGATTCAGCTCGTCCCATTTGTAATGCCACACGGTTCCATCCGGTTTAACCTCGTGATTAAAGTAGTCATCAAGGACTACATTTTTCGCCTTGCCCGGGTAACCTTTCTCGAGCTTTTCCATTTCGACTGCCGCTTTGATCGCGGCACCGAGCCCTTTCGGATCGTTGACTACGACTTTCTCGCTCATGTAGTAGTCGTAACTTCCGTCGCGGTACGGGTTTCCCCCAAGTCCCGCTACCGATACCGTGCCGAGCCAGTCAATGTCGCCGTTCGGCAATTCGCCGATGAATTTTTGCTTGACCCCTGCCCAGCCTTTTCGCACAACCGGTAAATACTTTTGAGGCAAATCACGCGTTCTGATGCCTTTTGCTATCGCGTAAATAAACATCGCGGCGGCGGACGATTCCTGGTAGTTCTTTTCTCTACCGGGCATATCGAGAACCTGCCACCATAGGCCGTCTTTGTCCTGGACTTTTGCGATCGCCTCGGCCTCGCGGTTCAGAATGGCCGCAAGCTCGGCCCGACGCGGATGGTCCTTTGGAAAATGCTCAAGCGTATCGACCAACGCCATCGCAAACCAACCCATCGCCCGTCCCCAGAAGTGAGGGCTCAATCCCGTGTCTTTGTTTGCCCAACGCTGTTGTTTCGATTCATCCCAGCCGTGATAGAGCAAGCCTGTCCTAGGATCGCGCGCATGTTTCTCCATCCAAACGAACTGATTTGCGATATCGTCCCAGTTGTCTTCGTTGAATACTTTCGAGTATTCCGCATAGAAAGGCTGCGCCATGTAGAGCCCGTCCAGCCACATCTGGTACGGATAAATCTTCTTATGCCAGAATCCGCCTTCATTGGTCCGAGGATGAGATTTCAGTTGCGAGCGAAGCAACTGTACCGCTTTCAAATACTTTTCCTCTCCCGTGACTCGATAAAGGAGCATCGCCGCCTTACCCGGAGTTACGTGGTCGATATTGTATTCGTCTCCAGCGTAGGTCTTGATGCTTCCGTCCGCTTCGATC
>CADEEU010000104.1:8463-10148 GCA_902826385.1 uncultured Acidobacteriota bacterium
TACCATAGCTGCTCGACTCCCTTTAGAATCACGCCCTGCTCGTACGTCCACTTTCGCGGAATCCCGGCCGGTGTTCCGTCGTCCAGCCAAAGGCGGTTTGCCGCAGTTTCCGTGAGTCTGTGCGAAACGGGCAAAGCTCTCTTTTTCTTGAGTTCTTCAGAACTGGTGACGGTTGCAACCAGCGGCGACGCTACACGTGCCGAATAATTATCTACAGCAGCAACCCACGCGCCTTTATCTGGAAAATCGCCGCTTCGCGACCACCCGGCACCTACATAATATTTTGCGACTTTATCCGGCTTTGCAGATACGATTGCGAGGTTCATCGGGAAATCGAACTCCGGCCCATGATCGGCGAAGGATACAAATGACGCGGGCTCGGCGATCACCGCACACCCGAGACTTCCATTCTTTTCGTTGGTTTCCCACAGACTGGTCCACACCTTTCCCTCGTCCGATTCGCCTTTAAAGTCGGCCTCGTGGCGCGCAATGCCAACGGCTACTTCAATGTCTCTAAGTTCGTCCGACGCATCAAAAAAACTCTCGACACGGTAAAAATTCTGCCCGGCATCGATAGTTACCCTCTTGTTTTCCGAAACCTTCACTCCGCCAACGTCCCACGGTTCGTACTGAAGCTCGAAAACCGTCCTTATTGGTCCGTTCGCCAAAACTTTGTACGACGAAAAATTGCGTGAGACGTATAATTTGTTTTTGTACCAAACACCCGCACCGCCGCAGCCACGCGATTTTTTGACCGAATAGAAGTCCAGACCCATGCCGTTATCGGTGTGGTAAAAGGCGTCACCGCCTTTGTACCATTTGTCGATTACCGGTTCGCGAACGCGTTTCGCCCAGACATCTATGCCACTGCTTACCAGTTCCTTTTCCAGCGTTTTCCCGTACGTACGAAAGGCAACCCGATCATTTTCCCACGCAAAATCATCCATTCTTTCAGGCACGAACCTTCCGAATGTCTTGACGGAAAAAGTTGGTTTTGTTGTCGCCGCTTCGATGAAGACTGTCTTTGATTTCTCACCGGCTGCGAAATCGACCTGGAAAATCAACTTTTCGGCCACTCCGTCGCCGTTTGCATCGATTAGCTGATACGCGAGGAAATTGTCGTTTTCGCGAATTGATATTGTACCGCCGTTAAAGCGTGAATTTAGTTTCGCGACCTCTTGCCAGTCTAACGAAACCGTCTCACTTTTTCGTTCGATCAAAGCGGCATTTGTGATGGCCACGCTCACCTGACCAATAACGGCCGAGGAGAAAAGGCAAACCGCGGCCAAAAATAAAAGTGTCTTTTTCATTTTCTAAAGTACTTCCGCAACTTCAATTTCTTGTTCGCGATCTCTTCGATTACCAACCTGGCTACTTCTTCGGCGCCGCGTGAGCTGAAGTGCGTCTTGTCGTCAATGCCCTTCGGCTAGTTCGGATGCTCACCTTCTTTAAGTTGCAGAAACAGTTCTCTCGATTTTTCGGGACCGTATCGAATCAGAAGTGCTTCGGTCTTTTTGTGCAGATCGAGCAGAGGAACGTCCAGTTCTTCCGCAACACTTCGCGTGAGGCCGGGATATTCGCGATGAGAATCGTAAAATTTGCCGTCCTTGTCAAAACGGCGACGCATCACCGGAGTCAACAAAACGGGATTCGCTTTCTTCGCCCGCACCTCCGATACAAATCTT
>CADEEU010000105.1:0-3269 GCA_902826385.1 uncultured Acidobacteriota bacterium
TATCTTTACCTAACTCACTGTACATGAGAGCGAGTTGCCGGTTAATCGTCGCTGCCTCCGTTCGGGATAGTGTCGCGGCCGGGTTTACGCCGCCTTTGATGTAATTGAATGTTGTTTTTCTTGTCGCTTCGTTAACAAGCGCTAGGGCGTTGAGGTCGAAGCCCGGGCCGCTCTTGTTTTGATACTCAGTCAATGCCGAATTCGCCTTTATTAGATTTAGAAATGGATTATTCTCGTATCCAGCCCTATTCGTCAGGTATGATACCGCCCTGGAAATTTCGGCGGCGGACCGCTGAGAAGTCTTGGTGTCATTGATCACGTCATACATTGAGGCGAGGCGGTCATTACCCGAGGAATTCAAAATGCTCAAAAGGTCTTTAAGAACCTCCGACCGCGACTGTGGATCGGAGATAAATGCCACCGCCTCTCCGATTTTTAATTTGATGTACCGTTCATGGAAGGTAAGAACGTCCTTAATAACACGCTCCTTTACAGATATTGAAAGCTCGCCATTAATATTTGTGGGCCAGCCGGCGACCTCCGTTACCGTTGCCCAATCTTCTTTGGGCTGGTGACGACTAGCGACCTTCGTTGCCAATGCCGTGGGCTTGTGACGACCCGCGAGCTTCGCAGACGATTTCCCATCTTTGGGTATGTGACGAATGTAGAAAAGCTTGTCGTTGAATGCCGTTAAGGCTCTGATCTCAATCGGCGTAAAGCCGAATTCATCCACCAGAATAGCGTCTCGAATCTCCCTGGAACTGTTAGAAGCGGGTCTTTTAGCAAAAAATACTCGGCTTGGCTCGTCAGGCAGTGAATTCGTGGAAGATCCTTCGGCGCTCATAGAATAGTTTTCTGCAGTATCGGCGTTTTTATCTAATATGAAAGCCCGACGCTTTATGAACTTTTAGGGGCATTGTATCCGAAAGTCTGGTAAACGGTCTATCTATTTCGCAGCCGAAGCCCTGAGTGTGCTCAAAAAGTGCTCGACGACGGCACACGAACAGCTTGCCTTGCTTGGCCTCTTCAAAAATTACCGCTGATTGGCGATTACCCACGAGCTGCTCGGTTTACACGACTACGGAAGAAGTAGAAAGGCTTGTGGATGGAGTCCGGGCTTTCGTCAGCGAACATCGCTGAGCACTCGCGTGAAAACGTCGTAGAGGGACCAGCGGCGGCGTGAAGCAGAGTTGGCATAAGTCGCTTCATTTGCTGCACGGTCTGCGTCACGGATCAGGATCAGATCGTTGTTCGTGTTGCCGCGGGCGATCAGCAGGTCGCTGCCGTCCGACGTCCAGGCGAAGTTCAATATCTTACCCGATTGAAAATCGGTAATCTGCATCGGCTGCGAACCGTCGACCGGCTGCCGCCAGATGTTCATCGAACCGCCGCGGTTGGTCGAAACCGTGAGCGATTTGCTGTCCGGCGACCACGTGAACTGGTGGATAAGGTTATATTCCAGTTCGCGCTCTACGCGGCCGAATCTGCCGTCTTCGATCGTCGCGATGTACAGCTTTTTCTGAAACGAACGAATGTCGTAAACCGTGTAAGCTATCCGCTTGCCATCGGGTGAGATACGCGGCTGAAAAACGCTCAAATCGTCAGCCTTGTAAAACGGCTCAGCCTGGCCGCCTTCGACCGGCACTTTCATCAGAACGAACCGCTCGTCATCTCCCGATTTTCTCTGAAAGATCACCGATTTTCCATCCGGCATCATTTGCGGGTTGAAATCGACATGGTCGGAATTTTCCTCGGTCAGCCGCACCGCTTTTCCGCCGTTCGCATCCGTCTTCCATATTCCCGACGTTTTGTCTTTCTGCAGATTGAAGACAACATGCCTTCCGTCCGGTGTGGTCACGGGGCTGACGGCAAATCCGGGCTCGGCCAAAAGCGCACGGGCGTTTTTGCCGTCGCTGTCCGATATCCAAAGATCGGCTTCCTTGCCCTCGTTGTGCGAATAAATGATCTTGCTGTCGCGCCGCTGGACCAGCCCGTAATAACCGTCATTGCTGCGCGATTCGGTAATGAGCTGCGTGTTCTTTTTCGTCGACGGCGAGTATTTCCAGACGGACGAAACCATGTCGCCTTTCAGCGTGACAAGATTGCGGCCATCGGTTGAAACGCTGACATCGAGATAATCGTTGAAGTCGTTCGTAACCGGTTCGATCTCAGTGCCCGGATACGAAGCTCGATAGATTTGATTCGGACTGTTTTGTGTTTCGCGGCCGGAAAATAGAAAGCCCGATCCGTCAGCGAACCAAACCGGGTTAGTGATGAAATAGAATTCCCGCCTGTTCAGTGGCCGAACCTTTTTCTCGCCGATCAGAATTTCAGCTACATCGGTATTGGCGACAAAGCCGCTCAGTCGTTTACCGGCACCCGCAAGTATGCTCCGGCCATCAGGCGCCCATGCAAGGCGTGCAGAGAAAAAACTGTAGTCCGTATCTTTTGTCGAGATTAGCGGCTCCATTGCCAGCGTCTCCGTATTGACGGTAAAGATCACGTCTTCGTTGGTGTCGCTTTTATGACGCATGAACGCGAACTGCTTGCCGTCGGGCGAAAAAGTGACCGCGCTGTCTGCGTCCTCGATCAGCTTTTTCGGCGTGCCGCCCAAGGTCGGTACCTGATACAGAGTATTGATCGCAAAATCGGTACTTGTCTGCGTGTAGTAAACGTAATCGCCGGTCGGCGAAAATGTGATCGACTGCAGGTTCAGATTGGTCGGCGGAACGACCGTGACCGTGCTGTCGGTCGCAATCTGGCGGACGACAAGGCTGCGGCTGCCGAACTCACCCGCGATGTAGGCGATGTATTTGCCATCCGGCGAAATCGACGGCAAAAGCACGCGGCCGTCGGTATTTATCCGCGATATCTGAGGACGGGCAAATGCCGCCGCGGCCTGCGGTTTTTCGGCAATCCTCAAGCTGTAAAAGGCGTAGCCGCCGAGCACAAGCAGCACGATGGCCAGGAGCGGAGCGAGAACAAGCGACGGCCGGAACCGCCGTTTTGCCTGCTGCGGCGAGCGATAAGACGTCACGACGGCCGTGCGGTCGGTCGTATGATTGCCGCTGATCGTGCGGTGAATGATCGTCGGGTTCTCGCTGAAATTAGGCGACGATGTGACGTGAGCTGAGCGGTTGCCGCTGTTCGCGTGCTCGATCTCGTTGAGCAGATCTTTAACATCGAGCGCGAGATCTTTGACGCTTTGATAGCGCTCTTCGCGGTCTTTTTGCAGTGCCTTGCGGATAATCCGCTGCAGCTCGGCAGGT
>CADEEU010000105.1:3279-10140 GCA_902826385.1 uncultured Acidobacteriota bacterium
CCAGGGAAATCGGCTCCGGCTCTTTATAGATCACAGCGGCAAGGGTGTCGGCGGTGCTTTCGCCGTCGAACGGGACGCGGCCGATCAGCATTTCGTACAACACAACGCCGAGGCTCCAGATGTCGGTCCGCCCATCAACTTCCTGACCACGGGCCTGTTCAGGCGACATGTATCGCGCGCTGCCCATTACGGTCCCCGGAACCGTGCGATTGCTGGATGTGTCACTGGACAAGATGATGTCTTGATTAGGCTTGGCCAGCCCGAAATCCAGAACTTTCACGATCGAATCGCGGCGGACCATTATGTTTTCCGGCTTGATGTCGCGGTGGACGATATCTGCGGCGTGGGCGGCGACCAGGGCGTTCGCGGTCTGTTCGGCTATGCGCAAAACGCGCGGCAGCGTGATCGACTCGTTCTTGATCACCTCGCGAAGCGTACGGCCATCGACAAACTCGGTCGCCAGAAAGCTGCCGTTCGCGTCTTCGCCTATCTCATAGATAGTTATGATGTTAGGGTGATTAAGAGCCGAAACGACGCGGGCCTCCTGGCGAAAGCGTCCGCGACGGTCGTCATCGGTAGTAAACTCGGTGGGAAGGAGCTTTATCGCAACGCTGCGGCCGAGTTCGGCGTCGTGTGCGGCATAAACCTCGCCCATTCCGCCCTCGCCGATCTTCGACCGGATCTCGTATCGCCCAAGTTGTTGACCCGTAAGCATGCATTTTTGACTGGAGCGGCAAGCATCCTGCTTGCCTGAGGCGAAGCCGAACCGCCCTCTCCCAGTATTTCAACCCCGAGTTTCGCCGGGTGTGAGACGCCGCCAACGCGGCGTAGCAAGCAAGATGCTTGCTGCTCCAGTCCCCTGAAAACTAAACACCGTATTGCACGCTTTTATAACAACTTTGTTGCGTGAATACGGTGTCAAAGAACTCTTGACTATTGTCTTAAACGAGTTACGGGCCTAATAAAGTTTCAATTACTTTGTAACTTGCCTCGATCGCCTCATTCAATTTATCCGATTGCGGCCCGCCGCCCTCAGCCATGTCGGGACGGCCGCCGCCTTTACCGCCAAGGATCGGGACGATCTCTTTTACGACGTTGCCCGCTTTAACTCTTTCTTTAAGATCGTCCGACACGCGAACGATGATGCCCGCCTTGCCTTCTTCGCTGCGGCCCAGAACGACGACGCCGGATTTCAGCCTCGCCAGCAGGGTGTCGGAAAGCTGCCGCATTCCGTTTGCATCCAGCCCGTCGACGATCTTGCCGACCACCTTTACACCCGCAACCTCGCGAGCTTCGTCTCCGTTAGAAGACGCGCCGCCGATCTGCCCGGTTGCAATTTTCAGCTTGAGATCGTCGATCTCTTTTCGCGTGCGTTTCAACTCGTCCTGAAGCTTTTCAATGGCGTTCGGCAACTGATCGCGTTGAGTTTTCAAAACATCCAGGCTGCGGTCGATCAACAACTCGTCCTCGCGAAAACGTGCAAAGGCATCGAAGCCGGTAATGGCTCTGATGCGTCGAACACCGGACGCGATAGCTTCGTCCGCGGTGATCTTAAAGCTGCCGATGTCGCCCGTCGCCCGCACGTGCGTCCCGCCGCAAAGCTCCCGCGAAAACGCGCCGTCACCAACGCTCAGCACGCGAACTTCGGACCCGTATTTTTCGCCGAACATAGCAACCGCCCCCGAACGCATCGCTTCCTCAATCGCCATCATGTCGGTTGTAACCGGCTGATTCTGCAGGATATAGCGGTTCACCAGATCCTCGACCTCAGTGATCTCGGCATCGCTCATCGGCTGATAATGCGTAAAGTCGAACCGCAGATAATTCGGTGCGACGACCGATCCAGCCTGCTTTACGTGTGTGCCCAAAACTTCTTTCAACGCCGCGTGAACAAGATGGGTAGCTGTATGATTTCGGCGGGTAGCGTCGCGCGTGACCTTGCTGACTTCGGCATCGACAATCTCACCAACCGAGAATGATCCAACGCGCACCTTAACCTTATGAATAATCAGACCTGGAACCGGCGAGTAGGTGTCAGTGACAAGTCCGTTCCTATCGATAGCAGTGATCAGACCAGTATCTCCCACCTGCCCACCAGATTCGGCGTAGAACGGAGTTCGGTCAAGTACGATACTGCCCTGCTGGCCGAGGGAAAGACTGTCTATGCGACGCTCCCCGTCAAGAATTGCGATAATTCTTGCGTCTTGGACTCGCAGTCGGTCGTAACCATGGAATTCATTGGAACCAATTTGATTTGATAACTCAAGATAAACAGGATTGATTTCGCCTTTGCGCTGTGTTTGCCCAATCCCGCTCTGCCGCTGAAGTTCCTTAAGTTCATCGTCAATTAGGGATCGAAAGTCCTCTTCAATGATGCTGGTAAAATCACCATAATTGATTATCGTTTCCGGAACCACAACTGGCCGATCCGTGTTGGTATCGATTAGTATTTCGTCCTCATCGTCATATACGGGCTTTGGCACATCAAACGAGAAATACTCAATCTTGTGCTCTTTGCCTTCGCGATAAGTAGTTTTTCGCAGTGCCCAAAACTCTACGCCATAGTGCGAGGAGATTTTCGGATAAGTCGTGGATAGAACTACATAAATAAGGTCGACGGGCAAGCCATAAGTGTCATAAAGCTTTGCGAGCTCTCTTATTTCGAGTATTCCAGGGCTAGGAGTTTCAGGAGTTGGGATGAAATCACTTCGCCTGAGCATCTCGCTGAGTTTTCCTAGACCGACAGTTACCGTATTCCCAAATCGCTCTTCTTCAATCCTGACCATCTTCCCGATAAAGTCCCGCTGAACGGCGAGTTCGGGAAAAGCTGCGGAGAAGTTTTCGACGACCAAATCGCAGACCTTGTAGAAGAAAGCCTCCTTTAAGCCGAGATGTTCGCGGCCGTGGTAGATGGCGCGGCGCATTATTTTGCGCAGGACGTAATTGCGCCCTTCGTTGCCGGGCAAAATGCCGTCTGCAATGGCAAACGCCGTAGACCGGGCGTGGTCGGCGATGACGCGGCAGGCGAATTGTTGGGTTTCGGATAGTTCTTCGTACACACTCATAAAAGAATATTGTATTACAACAACGGACTGGAGCGACAAGCATCCTGCTTGTCTGAGCGTGAAACGCGAAAAATGTGCTCGTCACTCGGTAGTTTGAGGTTTAACCGAGTTCGTGCTGGAAGACGACGGCGGACAAAGCAGGGATGCTTGCCGCTCCAGTCGAGATTTGTAAATCTCGAAGCCGCTAATTATTATCTTCCAAGCCGTTTCAAATCAAGCTAATGAGGTAACCAAAATGAATGTGCAGCGGATCGCCGCCACCGCTTTGTTCTTCCTCTGTTGTGCAACCGTAATGAATGCCCAGACCGCAGCCAGCGACCCAAAGTTTACAAAATTCAAAGAGACCTTTCGAAAGGAGCTGAAAGATGCGGGAATTATCGGCGGCAGCCTTGTATTTTTGAAAGACGGCCAAATAGCAGCGAGCGAACATTACGGCTCGGCCAACCTCGAAAAGAAACAACCGGTCGATGCCGACACGATCTATCACTGGGCGTCGAATACAAAGCCCTTTACAGGGATAGCTATCATGCAGCTTCGCGATCGCGGATTGTTGAAATTGAGTGATCCGGTAACGAAATATCTGCCCGAGCTCCGCGACGTACATAACAAATTCGGATCGATGGACGAGATCACGATTCGCAATTTGATGACGCACTCCGCCGGATTTAGAAATCCGACATGGCCGTGGGACAAGGGGCAGGACTGGGAGCCGTTCGAACCTACCCGATATGAGCAGCTTGTCGCGATGTTTCCGTTCACCGAGATTCTGTTCAAACCGGGCAGCAAATTCAGTTACTCGAACCCCGGAATCATTTTCTTAGGCCGCATAATCGAAAAACTGACCGGCGACGATTACGAAGTTTATGTCGACAAAAACATCTTGAAACCGCTCGAGATGCATCGCAGCTATTTCGACGCAACGCCCTATCACTTGCTCAAACATCGTTCGCATTCCTACTACGTCGAAAACGGAAAACGCACCGAAGGCCGTTTTGACGCAAACACCGGCATCACGGTTTCAAACAGCGGCCTGAACTCGCCTGTTTCCGATATGATCAAGTATTTGAATTTCCTGGTCGGTGATGCCGGTCGGACGAACGTTTACGATGGTGTTCTCAAACGTTCATCACTGGAAGAGATGTGGAAACCGCAACTGCCGACCACTGTTGATGCAAATGGTAACGACGGGTTCGCAAGCGATATTGGACTAATCTTTTTCCTCGACCGCGGCGACAAACGTACCTTTGTCGGCCATGGCGGCGATCAGAATGGATTCGTCAGCTACATCGATTTTGAACCGGCGACGCGCTCGGGCTCGATCATGGTTTTCAACACTAACGTGATCTATCCGGCAAAAACTCCGCCCGACAAAGATGTGTTCGGAAAACTGCGAAAATCAGCTCGTTTGGCATTATTCGCCGTTGACAGATAAATCTGGCAATCCGGACCAGGAATCTATCTGCCCCACTGCAGTTTGTTCCTGAGCACATCGAAATAGTTCCGGTTTGTCGGCTGGACAATATTGAATGTCGTGCTGCTTTTGCGGATTATAACTCGGTCGCCGGCTTTCATCGGGTAGCCGATCTGGCCGTCAAGGGTCAAAACGACGCCTTCGTTTTCGTTTACAAGCTTTAGCTCGATTTCGGCTGAATCGGGAATTACGATCGGGCGGTTCGTCAGGGTAAACGGGCAGATCGGAGTTACGACCACGGCATTCATCGACGGATAAATGATCGGGCCGCCGGCCGAAAGGTTGTAGGCGGTCGAACCGGTCGGCGTCGAAACGATAAGGCCGTCGGCGCGAAACGAGTTTACGAACTGACCATCGAGAGCGGCCTCGACCTCGATAATCCGCGCGAGGGCAGCCTTATTTATTACTACATCGTTCAAAACGCGGCCGGCCGCAAGCAGGTCATCGTTCCTGAAATGCCCGGCACGCAGCATGACGCGGCTGTCCACTTCATATTCGCCGGCAAGGATAGATTCGAGGGCCGGAAACATTTCTTCAATGCGAAATTCGGTTAGATATCCCAGGCTTCCGTAATTTATTCCGAGTACGAGCAGCTGCCGGTCGCCGATTAGCCGGGCGGTTGATATCATCGTGCCGTCGCCGCCCAGGACGATGATCAGATCGGCGTCGAACCTGTCAGACGCGGTTTCCGTCTGGTCGCCTTCCGCATACGGGCTGCCGCTCAAAGTTATGCCCCGCGCTTCCAGCCATTCCGACAGCTCGGCCGCAGTCTGCCTGGCCTCGGCGTGACTCGGCTTGACAACTATCGCAACTGTTTTTATTGCAGCATTTGCCATTTGACGGGATGCTTTATGATTGAACAATTGGATATAAACTGCAAGCGGCTCGTTTCAGGCGTTTCGCAGCACTATTAAATCTTTGGTATGAACGGCCTTTTATTACTTTTAACACTCGGAAGAAGATGAATTCGGGATAAAACTCTGCGGTTTTGCAGGTTACGCTCGGCCCTCGGCGGGCATCAAAAACTTGTTGACAGACGACTCGATCAAGGCCGATGTGCTGCCGAACTATTGGTTCCGCGGCTTGTTTCTGCTAGAATCGCGGTTTGTTCGTCCGACAAGCTAAATCTAATTTTATTAGGAAGTAAAGATGTTAAAGTTCTTCAGTCGTCAGGAAAAAACGCGAAATTTCGTTCTTTTGGCCTTTGTCGTTCTAATGGTGCTCAGCCTTGTGCTGTTTTATAAACCTTCCGACCCGACCTTGGGTGCCGGGCTTACCCGAAGTGAAGAGACGGCGGCCAAAGTCGGCAGCGAATACGTAACGGTAGGCGAGATCGCCCGGCAGAAAGAAAATTTCAGTCGTCAGGGCCAGGGAGCTTCGATCCCGGCCAAAACGATTCTCAATTCACTTATCGGCAGCCGAATCGCTCGCGTCGAGGCAAACCGCCTCGGCCTGCGTGCTTCCGATGCCGAAGTCGCCGCGGCCATCAGAAAACAGTTCAAGCCCACCGACGGCAAGCCGTTCGACCAGGCCGAATACGAGGCAACTGTTACAGAACAGTCCGGCAGCGTATCGGCTTTTGAAGAACGCGTCCGCGACGACCTGAGTGCGATGAAGCTGCGTGCGTTTTTGACGTCCGGCGTCGCCGTCTCGGAAGAAGAGCTGCTAAACGATTTCAAGCGTAAGAACGTCAAGTTCGACCTGTCTTACGTTTCGGTGAATACGGCCGATCTGGCCCAATCGATCACGCCCACCGACGCCGAGCTTCGCGAGTATTTCGAAAAGAACAAGGCCGCTTATTACATCGGCGTTCCGCAGAAAAAGATCCGCTATGTCTTTGTAAACACAGCAAAGATTGGCGAAAAACTAAATATTACCGATGAAGAGATCAAGGCCGAATACGACAAGCTTCCGGCCGACAAAAAGATCGCCGGCGTGATCGGTCAGGAGATTGTGCTGCGTATTCCGAACCCGGCCCAGGATGCCGATGTTTACGCCAAGGCGAACGAGATTCGGGACCGTTTAGTCAAAGAAAGTCAGTTCGTTACTGAAACCGAATTTGCCGATGTCGCAAAGGGCCAGTCGGAAAACCCGGCGACGGCTCCGAACGGCGGCCGTTTGAAAGGTCCCGTTCGCGAAAATCCGAATAACCCGGCCGACCCTTATCAACAGCTTCTCAAGATGAAGCCCGGCTCGATTTCCGCCCCGATCGGCTACGAAGGCCGTTATTTCCTTCTTCGTCGCGGCGACGACGTTCCAAAGTCCTTTGAAGATGCGAAGAAAGAACTCGACGTAAGCCTGCGTAATCGTCGTGCTTACACGGTC
>CADEEU010000106.1 GCA_902826385.1 uncultured Acidobacteriota bacterium
ACCCACAGCGACAACACCGCAAGTGCGACTCCGTTGAGAAACGCTGCCAGAATCTCAAGCCGGTAATAACCGTATGTTTTTTTTGAAGTAGCGGGTCGCGACGCGAACCAAAACGCAAAAAGTGTCAACGACATCGCCGCGACATCCGTCAGCATATGACCGGCGTCGGCGATCAGTGCCAGCGAATTGGTCAGCCAGCCGCCGACCGCCTCCGCAACCATATACACCGCCGTCAGGACGAGCGCAATTTTGAGGCGCGCGACGCTGCCGCTCGACCGTGTCGAATGTGAATGGTCATGTCCTGCCGACAAATTTCTTAGCTCCCTAAAACTTCCTCAAAACGCGGGCGTTGCGGAGAGAAATTACGACGCCCGCCCGGTTTCCGCTCTCGTCGCTTAGCTCGACCGCCGTCTCGGACAACTGCGTCGATATCTGCAGTCGGAACGTTCCGTCCGAGGAGGCGAAGACCTGCTTGTCTCCAATTTTTACCTGAACACCGGGCTGCGTCTTGCCGCTAATTATATAAACTCCGCCTCCAACAGCTTCTATCTTCCATTCTGTTGCTTCGATAGCGCGGCTGGGCTGTCGGCGAATGACCGAGAATTTCCACGGCTCGCTCCAGTCGCTTGTCTGGCCCGAACGTGAGTTGGATTTCAAGCGCCAATAGTAAGTTCCGGGCGGCAAGCCGCCAAGCCTGAATTCCTGCGATGTGAGGGCCGACCGGTCCACCAGGATCGAATCAGCGGCAAAATAGGACGAACGGGCGACCTGAAGGTAATAACTTGAAAGCGAAATCTGGCTGTCGTCGGACCAGTTGAACGAAACGCTCGCACCGGCGCCTGAACTATCTGCGACCTGGGCCATATTTCCCGGCGAGCCAGGTTTAGGCGGCGGAAGCAATTGCTCTTTGGATGCAACGCCGCCCGGATTTACGGCTGCGTATTCATTAGCGTTGATCCGCGTCTTATTTCCGCCGACCGAGGTTTCGACGTCACCGCGGCTGACCCTGATCTCGGCCCCGCGGGCATCTGCGTTAAAGCTTGCGTCGGTCTGGCTTCCGATCTGCGTTTCCGAATCGCGCATTTCTACAATGTTCTCGGTATTCTCAGGCTGGTCCTCGGTACGGACGTTCAGTTGCCCGTCGTCCAGCGAAACGCGGACGTTATTGCCGCCGCCGAAGAATGAAGAATTGTCGCGGATCACAACCGTACTATTCGGCCGTACGGAATAAACCGACTGATCGATCATTTGAACGATCGCACGTCCGTCGGCCTGGGTCTGAATCGTGTCACCTGCGGCGACCCACGTTTCTTTTGTTACCAGGATCGTTTCCCTTGTTGCGGCCCGCGTGATGCGTACATCGCCTTCGAACGAGATTATCTTTGCCGCGTTTTTAGGGAGGTCGGCCTGCTCCGTAGCGACGAACCAGTTATTTTTTATCGCATACCAGCCGCCGAAAACTACCGACGAAGCGATTATGACAAAGATAACCAGGCCCGTGATCGTGCTTCGCTGGATCTTCCACCATTCGACGTAAATTTTCTTGTACTTTCTTTCCATCGAGGGCCTAGCCGGCAATCGATTCTTCCGTCATTTCATCATCTTCGTCGACCTTCTTTTCTTTAGGCGGAAAAAGGAGAGACAGAACAATCGAGGCAGCTATCGAGGTTACGACGACACCGAGCGAAATATTTATGACCATCTGCTCGAACTCGTGGTTCTTATAACGAACGAGAAAATCAGAAAAGCCCGAACCACCGGTGCCTACTAACATTATCAAGCCTTCCGCAACGAGAGGCAAGAGCATTTTTGCGCCGATAAAGGTCAAAATGAACGCGAGGCCGTATTTTAGAAAGTGAAACCGGTCGGCCAGATCGGCGAGCAGGAAGAAAAAAGTTCGCAGGCCGAGAATTGCAAAGATGTTGGATGTGTAGACGATAAATTTATCGGTCGTTATCCCGAAAATTGCCGGGATAGAGTCAACAGCAAACACAAGGTCAGTGAATTCAACAGTTATCAGCACAAGCAGCAAAAGCGTGCCGGTGCGGACGCCGTCCTTTACTACAAAAAACTTTTCGCCGTCGTAATGCTTTGATATTCGTACGTACTTGGTAACAAACCTCACAATTGCGCTCTCGTGCGGTTCGAAGTTGTCGTCCGTGTCCTGAAACATCTTCAAGCCGGTGTAAACAAGAAACGCTCCGAAAATGTAAATGATCCAATGAAACCGCTCGACCAGCTCGGCACCGGCGAAGATCATTACCATTCTCAAGAACAGCGCTCCCATGATGCCCCAAAACAATACCCTGTGCTGGAACTTCTTCGGGACCTTGAAATAGGTGAAGATCAAGAGAAAGACGAACAGGTTGTCGACCGATAACGACAGCTCGATAAGATAGCCGGTCAGGAACAGCTTTGCCTGCGACAGCGCCAGGGCCCAGTCGTTTTGATTGGTGCCTACCTGCCAGTAGATAAAAACATTAAAAAGAAGCGCCAGCGAGACCCACACGATGCTCCAGCCGATCGTTTCCTTCCGTGTCGGAGCGTGGGCCTTGCGGTTGACGATGCCTACGTCGACAAAAAGTGCAACGAGCACGACTGAAAAAAAGAGTATCCAAACCCAATATGGATGTTCTACCGCTGCCATAATATTGAACGTTGAAAGCCCTGGGAAAAGACCTCAGCCGGGCGTAAAAGGTAATTCTACCCGATGTGCGGGAACGAAACTAATGAGTGAGTCTTGCGGTATGTATCGGAAAGTTTGGAATTTCCCGTACCTTCATTTACTCTGCGTAGGCGTTGTGGGAATAATTGTATGCCAATTAAAAGAGGGTTTCAGAAAAGTCGTTTGATCGGCTCCGGAGGAGCCAAATGTTTGTAGGAAACCGGCAATAGAAATCGCTAAAGCTCCGTAGGAGCGAAACATTAAATGTGACAAATACAGCACATGCCGCTCCTACGGAGCTTTAGCAGATTTGCTCGTTTTAAGCCTGCAAACATTCCGCTCCTAACGAAGCTTGGATCACTTCTAACTTTTCGGACGCCTCTTTATATGAACAAAGTTTTAACTCAGCCGTTCGTCAGTTGTCCTCAGTTTCACCATCGTCTTCCTTATCTTCGTCGTCTTCGGATTTTTTATAAAGAAATTCAAGGGCTCCTGCGTCTTTCGGCGACACGTTTACTCCCATTAAACCGGCTGCATAGGCAAGCACCGGATCGTTTTTAAGGGCGAGGCCTTCGCCCGTCGGCCCAACCGGATGGTCTGGTATTACGCCCACGCGCTCAAGTCTTTTTCCATCGCTCATGATTACGTCGGCTACCGTCACGTTCATGCCGTAAAAAGACAATGTCTCATAGCCCGGAACGCCCCGGCTGTTGGCCATCGACAGGCTGTAGCTGGTCATAACCGCTCCAGCGCTCACGTCACCAACGACTTTTCCGCGCTTTTCGATCTGAATAACTCGCGAAAATACTTCTGACGCGGATGCCGAATCGCTGTCGATCAGCACGATCAGTTCGCCCTTGAACTGACGGTCCTTAACCGGCTTTGCCATTCTGGTTTCGGTTTTCTTGCGTGAGATCATGTCCGCCATTTTGATCTCGCGGTCAAAGAAATGCCCGGTCAAATACTCTGCGATCTTTACGTACCCGCCGCGATTTCCGCGCAGGTCTAAAATGAATTTAGATCCCGTTGCGGCCTCTTGCATTATTTGATTAATAAACTTGCGTTCGACCGAAAACGTTTGCAGTTTGCAGGCGGTCAGGTCCGCTGAAAGCTTGCCGCATTTGTAAGGATTCTCGCGTTTCTCTTTTCGCTTTTTCTCGGCTTCTTTGCGGCGTTCTTCCAGCGTTTGAAAACTCGCCTCCACCGTAATTTTGCGTTCGGTAGTCTCGGTTCCCGCCAGCGTAACGGGAAGGAAAGGCACCGGTTCAAGCTGGTAAAGAAAATAATTCAGCACCCACAGCGTGTCTCGATTGACCGCGTACGGGCCGAGCTTCAGGACCTGATCGCCTATCTTTATTCCTTTTTTCTCGGCGTCGCTGCCCTTTTTCACATTGACGACAATGCACCGGTCCCCTATCATTTGCATCGAAAAGCCATATTTAACACGGTTCGATCGTCCCGGCGGATAGAATGTGGTATGCGAATCGTTAAATTCGAGCAGAAGGCCCGCGATGACGCGAAAGATATCGGCATTGGTTTCAAGCGTCTTTATCTTTTCTTTTGCTTCCTTGAATTTTAGGTCGATATTGATGCCGCGGTAATTCTTGTCGTAATAAAACGTCTCAAGCGCATCCTTGATCTCGTTGAGCATGTTCATGCCCCGATCTCGATTACGCCCCGGGCTCGACTTTCCAACCACTTCGTCGATCCTGATTTGAGCTGTTGCGAGCGTCGAAACGAAAAATATCGTGGTAAAAACCGCAGTAATGTACTTCTTTGACTTCATGGGAATGTTTGTTTTTGCTTAGGGTTTAGGCAAGTCTTGTCCAGCCATGCCGAAGACATAATACTCAATAAAGTCCCCAAAATGGAAGCAAAATCCTCTGCGGAAGATACTTAGGTACGTTTCAGGATTTGTTGCATATATAAAACTATTGACAATCAACGCGGTGTATCGTCATTTCGGCCGCATCGATCTTTGATATAAGAGCGTGGTTTATCTCAGTGATTGCGTCGAGTGTGGTGTCAGCAGCGGTTCGGGCGTCTCAGAGGGCAGAATTGGTCACAATTCGTGGCAGTTGAGACGAAAACGCCGATTTTTGTTCCACCTTGTTCCACTTGTTCCGCCACACGCGGAACCGAACAAAAATCGCGAAAACGTCCATTCTTGCGTCACCCGCACGCGGACCGGCACGTTGGTTACGTATTACTGGCCGGCGGGGCCCATGGCGTTTTCCAGAATTGCGGCAATCGCTTTCAGGCCCGCGGCATCCGAATTGGAAAAGTTGTTGAGGCGGTCGCTGTCTGCGTCGAGGACGGCAAAGACCTTGCCGCTCGCGTCAAAAAGCGGCACAACGATCTCGGACTTTGAGGCCGAGCTGCACGCAATGTGGCCGGGAAACTTGTCCACGTTTGGCACGATGACGGTTTCGCGTGTCGTATAGGCATGGCCGCAGACGCCGGAGTCAAACGCGATTCGCGTGCAGGCGAGCGGGCCCTGAAACGGCCCGAGCACGAGCTGGCCTTCTTTGACCAGGTAAAACCCGACCCAGAAAAAGCCGAGCGCTTCTTTCAGTACCGCGGCGACGTTTGCCAGGTTAGCTATGAGGTCGGTCTCGCCCGCGATCAACGCTTCTATCTGCGGCAATATTTCGGCGTAGATTCTTTCCCTGCTCGCCGATCTGGTAAATGCGATACTTTCAGCCATAAGATAGAATCTTACCGTTCGTGATCCGCGGGCCGCAAACGCGTTTTAGCATCGGCCGCACTGTCCTCGATTTCGATCTATCGCAAGTGGAGATGCTTTCTAAAATCCTCTCAGTCGCCGTCGGCGGTGCGTTTGGCGCCGTTGCGCGCTATCTGATCAACATATCGCCGCTGGGTGAGGTTTTTGAGCGGTTTCCTTTTCCTACCTTTCTCATCAACATCTCAGGCTCCTTCCTGATTGGTTTCCTGCTAATCCTTCTGACGGACAGAGTTCAGGTTTCCGACAATTTCCGAATGGCTGTGATAGTAGGATTTTTAGGCGCCTTTACGACATTCTCAACGTTCGAAATGGAAATTTACGGATTGCTGAAAGAACGCTTTACCGCAACTGCTTTACTGTACCTGGTTTTGAGTGTCACGACCGGATTTGCTGCTTTACTGACAGGCGTCTGGCTCGCGAAAAAATTTTGAACTGCTTCGTCTTGAATTCAATGACAATGTCGCGACAAGCCACCTCGCCCAAACAAACATACACTAAACAGCAAGACTTGCCTGGCTTTTAAGGTCTGGGTATTTCGATCTTCTTACCCGTCACAATCGTCGCCAGGCCGTATTTTTGCAGCGTTTGGTTCATCTTCGCCGTGTCGTCATCGACGAACTTATTGATCTCCGCAATTTTGGCTGGTAATTCCTTTTGCAGCATTTCGAAATTTTCACGCATCGTTGGCGTTGGACCGAAGTTGCCGGTTGAGATGGTGAAGTACAGTCCGCCGAGTTGATCGGCAAATCGCGATGGGGCAAAGCTGCCGTCTTCCGGGTTTGTTGCCAACTGGCCGAGCAGGTCCGTCGTCCGTTTTTTGTAATCGGCGATGGCTTTTGTTAGATCTGCGGGCACTTCCGTCAAGCGGTCCTTTGCAACCGTCTCGATCTGATCGGTCTGCGTTTTTGCGCTATCCAGAAGGCGCAGGCCGTCGTTCATCGCTGAGTTCATGTCGCGCAGCTTCATAGCGAGATCGAGTTGCGACTGCAATTCTGTCGGCGTTATCTGAACCGTTGGGTCGACACGCACCTCGACGCGTCGTTCGCCGATTTGTTTATCGCCGACAAAAAGCTTAACGGTGTAGGTGCCCGGCAAAACCTGCGGCCCACGCGGCGGCCCAAGAAATTCAAGCTGTTCGGGTGTCGGAGGCCTTCGCGAACGCGAGCCTTCATAGCTCAGGTTCCACGTCGCACGGTTTATTCCTTTCTCCTTCGGCAGGCTCTTGTTCTCAACAATCATCTTTCCGGCGGCATCGAACACCTGCATCTTGACTGCCGTTTTTTCGTCTGCTTTGTCTTTCAGATAGTAAGTGACGATCGCTCCGCCAGGCGGGTTCGGGCCGCGGAATATCTTGTCGCCGACGCCATAGCGGGTCATTCGAGTTGCAAACCGGTGAGCCGGACGGATGTCGAACAGATAGCCCGTGTCTTTCAGCAGCTCGGCGTTCATCTGCTGAACGACCGATGCGTCGTCGAACACCCAAATGCTGCGGCCGTGCGTTGCGACGATCAGATCGTTATCGCGCGGATGAACGATAATGTCGTGCACAGCGACGCGGGGGAAATTTTTCATGTTCAACTCCCGCCAACTGCGTCCGCCGTCCCAGCTTGCATATAGACCCAACTCAGTTCCCGCGTACAGAAGATTCGTATTCTTCGGGTCTTCGGTCACAACGTGCACGTACGCTTTTTCAGGCAGGTTGCCGCTAATGTTGGCAAAACTCTTGCCGCCGTCCGTCGTTTTGAACACGTAAGGCTTGTAATCGTCCAGTTTGTGACGGTCGAAAGCGACGTAGGCGGTACTCGCGTTCGTCCTTGACGGCTCTACGTGAGAGACCGGGGAATCCTCCGGCAGGTTCGTGAAATTCTTCGTCATCAGAGTCCACGTCTTTCCCCCGTCCGCGGTCAACTGTAAATTACCGTCGTCAGAGCCGGCCCAAAGCATGTTTCTCTGCAACGGAGATTCGGCCAGCGAGATGACTGTCCCGTAATATTCCGCCGAAGTGTTTTCGGGAAAGATCGGGCCGCCTGCATTCTTCAAACGCTCGCGGCGGTTCGTAGTCAGGTCGTCACTGATCGCGGTCCAGGTTTTGCCGAAATCGGTCGATTTATATACCGAGCTTCCAGCAAGATAGACGGTATTTTTGTCGTGCGGCGACAGAATGAGCGGAGCATTCCAGTTGAACCGCACCTTGTCATTCTCCGCCGCTCCGCCGACGCCGAAAAATGGGACTACAAGCTGCTGCTCGCGGTTTTTCATATCCGTCCGGACGACGTTACCGCCCTGCGATTCAGATAAGAAAAGGTCGGGATTGTCCGGATGCGCGATCGCGAAAAACCCATCGCCAAAGCTGATCATCCGCCAATCGTCATTGTGAATTCCCGTCGGCTCTCGGTTTCGCGACGGCCCGACCCATGTTCCGTTGTCCTGCAGGCCGCCGGAAATGTTGTAACACGGCGCCGCGTTGTCCGCGAATATCTGATAGAACTGCCCGGCGGCGAAATTGTTCACATATTCCCAGCTTACGCCCTCGTCGTAAGAAACGGCCACGCCGCCGTCCTGTCCCTGCCACACGCGTTTCGGGTTCGCCGGGTCGATCCAAAGAGCGTGGTAATCGATGTGCGTGCTCGGAGCAATGCGGTTGAACGTTCGCCCGCCGTCGAGCGATTTAAAGAGCGGCGAGGCGACCGCATAAACCTTGTTCTCATCGGTCGGGTCCACCTCGACCTGCGTGTAGTAAAATCCACGACCGACGATGTTTTGATTCCGGTAGACCTGACGGAACGTTTCGCCCTTGTCGTCGGAGCGATACAGCGTTCCCTCTTTTGCCTCCAGAATTGCGTAAACGACGTTCGCATTGCTCGGCGCGACGGCGAGCCCAATTCGGCCGATCATCTTCGGCAGTCCTTTGTCGATCTTGTTCCATGTCCGCCCGCCATCGGTCGAACGAAACACGCCGCCCTTGTCCGAACCGCTCGTGAAGGTCCACGGCTTTCGCTCGAACCGCCACACTCCGGCGTGCAAAATGTTCGGATTCTGCGGGTCGATCTCCATGTCGGAGATGCCGTGCTGGTTGTCGACATAGAGCGTCTTCTGCCAAGTTCTGCCGCCGTCGGTTGTCATAAAAACGCCGCGTTCCTCGTTCGGCCCCCAAACGTGCCCGACGGCCGCTACGTACACCACATCAGGATTTCTCGGATGCACGATTACCTTAGAGATCGTGTTCGAATCCTTTAAACCCATGTGCTTCCACGTTTTGCCGCCGTCGGTCGATTTGTAAACGCCGTCGCCGAAACTTACAGAATTGCGCGGATTACCCTCGCCCGTTCCGACCCAGACCACATCCGGATTGCCCGGCTCGAGCGCGATGTCGCCGACCGAGATCGTATTCTGCCGGTCGAAGATCGGCGTCCACGACATTCCGCCGTTTGTGGTCTTAAAGATCCCTCCCGAACCGGTCGCCACGTAAACGATATTCGGATTTCCCGGCACGCCTTCCACATCCGCGATCCGCCCACCCATATTGGCCGGCCCAATGCTCCGCCAGCTCAAATTCGACATCGCCGCCGAAACCGAATCGGCGGACGATTCTTGGGCGTATGATTCCGTAGCGAAAAAAACTGGTGTCAGCAACAATGCGATCGCGAAGCGCAAGGACAACGTTCTCATTCGGGATTTCTCCTGGACTGATTGTATTTAGGAACTTGAGTGAGATGATACGCGAGTTTTGTGAAAAAGTTTAACCAAGGTAATTCTGCTTTGCGACTCTAAGAAAAACTCAGGAAGAAAAGAGAGAGAGAAGAGTCGCATTGAAGCGCCACAAGATTGGGATTCCGTCTCTATCTCGGTTTCGTTTTAAGGACCGCTTTGGTTTGCTTAGAGCGAAAGGCGTGAAGCTTTTTCCTGAGTTCTGGCCGCGAGTTTGCGAGAATCGCCACGGCGAGAAGTGCAGCATTTTTCGCTCCGGCCGGACCGATTGCGAGCGTGCCGACCGGAACACCTGCCGGCATCTGCGCGATCGACAGCAGCGAATCCAAACCCTTTAATGCCTTGCTTTCGACCGGAACGCCCAGCACCGGCAACACTGTCTGCGAAGCGCACATTCCCGGCAAATGTGCAGCACCGCCCGCACCGGCGATGATCACTTCGATGCCGCGTGACTCCGCCGCTTTCGCAAATTCAAACAGCAGGTCGGGCGTGCGGTGCGCCGACACGATCTTCGTCTCATGCGCGACGCCGAATTCGTCGAGCGTTTGAGAGGCGATCTCCATTGTCGGCCAGTCGCTTTTGCTACCCATAATGATCGATACAATCGGTTTTGAGGACATTTTTATCGCCATCACTATTTTGCCAACTCCGCACGCACGGCCGATTCGAATTTGTCCCAGGCCCTGATCGTGCTTCGCCAGTAAACGATCTCGCCGGTTTTGCCGATAACGATATTTTTTGGATAGCCGGAAAATACGAACATGTCCATCGCCGGTTTTGCATCCGCTGCGTGGGTGTAATCGAACTGCTCTTTTGTCAGGTACTTGCGAACGGCGGCGCCTGAGTCTGCGGTGATCGCCAGGAAAACGACGTTTTCATCGCTGACAAATCGAGTCTTAAAAGCATTGAGTTTCGGCTCGAGATCAATGCAAGCCGGACAGCCGATGAACCAGAAATTCAGGACGACGACCTTTCCCTTCATATCGGCAAGCGAGATCGTTTTGCCATCAAGCGTCCG
>CADEEU010000107.1 GCA_902826385.1 uncultured Acidobacteriota bacterium
ACGGCCATCTGCTGTCACTGCCGCTGAAACCATGATCTGAATCTGATTCAATGCGATAGTTCTCACCGTTCGTTTAACGCCCCATTCATAAAGGCGTCAAATTCCTGGATTGTAAACAGATTGATCTTTGGGAATTCTATCTTCTTGAGTGGGTGAAAATGGCGGTCGTTCGAGACTAGGAAATCGGCATTAGCAGAGACCGCGCAGTCCGCGAATTTGTTGTCCGACGGATCTTCCCCGCTCAGCCCGAAGTTGAAATAAATATCGATTTTGTTGGTGAACGGACTGACGGTCAAAAAGTTAACAACATTTTCCGCGACGTGATTTCCGGCTTTCCTCGCAATTACTTCTTCGTATTCGAACAAAATGTCATTCGATACACACAGCAACACGCGTCCGTTTATTATCGAATCAAACACCCATCGAAACGGGGATTTTCTTCCGATCGAGGCGATCAGGATGTTAGTGTCGAGGACGATTCTCGGAGCGGTCATGTGCGTTGGCCCAGGCGGTCATGTCTTTTGCCGTTAAACCCTTTTCTTTCCATACCTTGTCCATCTCATCAGACGCACGTTCGGCAAAATAGCGGGCCAGGACTTCTTTCACCTCTTTAAGGGTTTCTTCGGAAAGATTGTTGCCGTAAAGGCGAAGCAGCTCCATCTGCAGATTACTCATATTGGCCATAGCTTTTTCCATCACAGATGCCTGTAACTAGCTGATTGTAACAGGGAATGAATGCCTGTGTAACTGTTTCGGTGCGCAACTTGTTTCTAGTCCCTCCGTCGGATAAAATTGGATTAGCCAATAAAGCAAACTAATTACGGGATAACCATATAATGAGCACAGGAACAGAAACAACCGCGGCCAGTGAAGGGTTGCGTGGGGTCGTTGCGGCGCAGAGCGCTATCGGCGACGTTAACGGGATTGAAGGGAAGTTAATATATCAGGGTTACGACATACACGACCTTGCTGAACATTCGACGTTCGAAGAGGTCATTTATCTTTTGTGGAACGGCAAACTGCCCAACCAGTCGGAGCTGAATGATCTGACCAAACAGATCAGGGCTAGCTATGAAGCGCCGGCGGAAGTGATCGGGCTGATGAAGAGCTTCCCGAAGGAGGCCGACCCGATGGATGTGCTGCGCACATCGGTTTCCGCCCTCGATTTCTACGACAAAGACGGCCACGGCACCGACCGCGAAAACGCGATGAAGGCCGCGGTAAAGATCACCGGCCAGATAGGCACGATTGCCGCCGCGTGGGACCGCATCAGGAACGGCAAGGATGTGGTCGCGCCGGATAAATCGCTTTCGATTGCGGAAAATTTTCTCTACATGCTTCGCGGCGAAAAGCCCGACGCGGACGAGGCGAGGATGTTCGACATCGCGCTTATTCTTCATGCCGATCATGAGTTGAACGCTTCGACATTCACGACACGCGTCGTCGCCGGAACGCTGGCCGACATGTACGGCGCCGTCACGGCGGGTATTGCCGCGTTGGCCGGGCCGCTCCACGGCGGAGCGAACACGAATGTGATGAAGATGCTCATCGAGATCGACGATCCCGCAAAGATCGACGGCTGGGTTGACGAGGCCCTCGCCAGTAAGAAAAAGATCATGGGCATCGGCCACGCGGTTTATAAAACCGAAGACCCGCGTGCCACCTGGCTGCGTAAGTTCTCAAAACAGATGGCCGACAAGAAAGGCGAGTCCAAGTGGTACGAAATGTCACAGCGCATCGAGCATTTGATGCTGGAGAAAAAAGGGATGTACCCGAACGTCGATTTTTACTCTGCTTCAACGTATTACCTGATGGGCATCGCCCTCGACATGTACACGCCCATCTTTGCCGTTTCAAGAATTTCGGGCTGGACTGGTCACATCCTTGAACAATACGCTAACAACAAGCTGATCAGACCACGTGCCGAGTACATTGGTGCCCGCGATCAGAAATACGCGCCGATCGGGGAACGGTAGTTCGGAGCTCGCCACCTTGGCGGCAAATTCGCTCAAGAATAAGGCAAAGAGGAATTTGATTCACTCTTTGCCTTTTCTGTTATAAGATTCAGCTATGAATGCGTACGTGGAAATACGGGACGGCGGATATTGGATCAAAGGGAAAAGAATCTCCCTGGATTCGGTCGTCTATGCCTTTCACCGGGGCCAATCTCCCGAAAGTATTCAACAGTCTTTCCCGTTGCTAAATCTCGAAGAAATATACGGAGCCGTCGCGTACTATCTCTCCGATCGCGATGAGATTGACCGCAGAATTAGTGACGACGAAAACGCCTTTGAAGAAATGCATCGCGAATCAAAAGAGCGAAACGCTGCCATATACGCCCGGATAGAGAAAGCCCGCTCTGAACTTGCTGCTCCCAAATGAGAATAAAGTTTCAGGCTGATGCCGACCTCAACGACGACATTGTCAAAGGGGTAAAACGGAGAATTCCCGAGATAGATTTTCAGAATGCCAGAGATGCCGGCCTCGAGGGCTTGGAAGACCCTGTTGTGCTCGCTCTTGCAGCGAGCGAAGGTCGTGTTCTCGTGACACACGATAGGCGAACAATGCCCTTTCACTTTGCCAATCTTATTGTTAGCAACGACTGCCCCGGCGTAATCTTTGTTTCAAAGAAAGCACCAATTTCGACGGTGATTGATGAATTGGTATTATTTTGGTGGGCCGCGGATTCAGCAGAATTCGAAAACAGGATCGTATCGATCGCTTAGCCTTTCAATACGTCGCCAATCCGCAGTTCACATTCAGGTTTTGTCCGGTTATGGCGCCGCCTGCGTCGGAGCATAGGAAGGCGACGGTTTCGCCGATCTCTTCGACGGTTTCGAATCTTTTCAACAGCGTGCGCATTTTGGTGCCCTCGATGGATTGTTCGGGCGAGATATGGAATGCCTCGGCCAGTTTTTCGTTGAAAATGTGTCCGATCTCCGTTTCGGGTTGGAAGCCGGGAATGACGGTGTTTACGGTAACGTTTGACGAGCCGAGCTCGGCGGCGAGAACGCGGGTAAGAGCGAGTATACCGGCTTTTGAGCAGGCATCGGCCGCCGCGAAGGGAAGCGGATTTTTGCCGGAAAGGCCGCCGATGTTTACGATGCGTCCCCAGCCGTTTTTCTTCAGATGCGGGATCGCGGCTTTGCAGAAAACGAAAACGGAACGCAGATTTCCGTTAAGCGTTTCGTCCCAAACCTCAAGCGGCATATTCTCGACCGTTTCCCCGACGCCGACGGTTGCCGCGTTGTTGACAAGGATATCGACGCGGCCGAAATATTCGACCGTTTCCTTGACGATGCGTTTGATCTCGGCTTCGCTGAATGCGTCGCCCTGGATTCCCAAGACGCGGCCGCCTTCGGCCTCGATCTCGGCTTCTGCCGCTTTTAATTTTTCAAGCGTGCGGCCGTTGATCACAACCGCCGTCCCTGCTTTAGCCAGCGACTTAGCAATTGCGAGACCGATGCCCGCCGAGCTTCCCGAAACTATGGCAACTTTGTCATTCATAGATTCTCCAGAGTACGATTTGTATAACCTGATGATCGTCCAATAATACTCATCAAGTGCAATAAGGAAAAATCGCGTCCGCCGATTTCGTCCGCATTCGTCCTGACAAGTCCAAAATCTTTCAGGCGGCAGACGTTTATGACCGGAATGGCGAATGGATTCTATGACAAAACAATCTGACAGCGGCTTTTTTTACGGCTGGATCATAGTTGTAATTTCGACGGTCGCGTTGATGATCAGTAACGGCCTATCCATCGGCGGCATTCCGGTTTTCTACAAACCGCTGCGCGAAGATTTTACGTCGACCGGTGCCGTCGCGGCTGGCGGGGCCGAGAGCATGATAGCTCTCGCGGGATCGCTGACATTCTTGTTTGCGGGAGTTTTTTCACCTGTTGCCGGATACCTGGTCGATAAATACAGCATCAAGAAACTAATGATTGCGGGCTGTGCGATCCTGGGAACCGCATTAATTCTGCACTCACAGGCAACGACTCCTGCTGTGGTTTATGTTTCGCGGTCGATGATGGGTATTTCGCTCGGCTTGGTTGGCGTACTGGCAAACACTGTTCTCGTTTCCAATTGGTTCCGGCGAAAGCGCGGTACGGCGATCGGAATAATTCTAACCGGAACAAGTTTCGGCGGCGTCCTGATTCCACTATTGGCGACTCCTTTGATCTTAAACTATGGTTGGCGGACTGCGATGCTTGCGTTGAGCGTTATCATCTGGGTCATCCTGCTTCCGTCGATCATCTTTCTCGTTAAGGACCATCCGGGTTCGATCGGCCTGATGCCCGATGGCGATTCGCCCAGCGTGGCCGCCATCTCGTTCGAAAATGTAATTCAGGGTCCGCCGAAAACCGGAATGACATTATTGGAGGCCCTGAAAACGCCGAGATTCTGGGTTTTCGGTATCTGTGCGGCTCTAATTTTCTATCCGATCTTCGTAACTACGCAGCAGTTTATTCTTTACCTGCAAACGTCGCGTATCGGCATGAGCGCTCAAGCCGCGAGTTTTGCCCAGGCGGCCTTATTTGCCGTCAGCGTCGCTGGAAAATTCTTTTTCGGATTCCTTTCCGACAAGATCTCACCGACGCGCGTCATGCTCTTGTGCTGCAGCGTCATGTTCGCGGCCACTTTCGTTCTCTTCGGCCTGACCGCTCAAACAGCGTTTCTGTTCATGATTCCGTTCGGGCTTGGATACGGCGGAACGTTCGTGTTATTGCAGCGGCTCGCGGCGGACTATTTCGGTTTGCGTGAGTACGGAAAAATCCTTGGAGCGATCACGGTTATCGAGACCATGGGTGCGGCCGTTGGCGGAATAGTTACCGGACGATTGGCGGACGCGGCGGGCGGCGATTATTCGCGTGCTTTCTACGGCGTCGCCGTAGCGACGGGACTCGCATTTGTAATGGTCGTCGCCCTGAATTTTATGGTCGGGAAAAAGGAAGAAACCATGCGATGAAGTATTCCTTTTTTTACGATCTGCGGAAGATTGAGGACCGAGAAAGCCGTCAACACCTGTTACTGTTACGGCCCATCTGATACAATCTCCCCGATCAAAACACATTCCTAGAAAAGTTTGACACGGAGAGTGACGGGTTATGAAACGCTTTGCTGCGGCGATGTTGTTGTTGGCTTTGTGGATGCCTTTGTTTTCGCAGAGGCTTGCGGAGACCGGTGGCGGTAAATCTTCATCGGTCCGCCCGGAACGAAAAACGGGTCAAACCGATGGTGAAACCGCTCGTACGCAGCCGATTGATACGGCTTATACGGAATCGATCATCAAGAACACGACGGACAAGATGTTCCTGACGGAGATCGTGGACCACCTGCCCGCCTCGGCCAAGGTGCCTACGCCTGAGAAAATTCTCGGTTACCCGATCGGGACGCCGAACAAGCTGACCTACACAAAAGATCAATATCGCTACTACCGCGAGCTTGAGAAAACGTCGGCAAGGGTTAAGACATTTATCGCACCCGAGAAAAGCGAAGGCGGGAAAGAGCAATTGCTGATCGCCGTTTCGGATGAGGCGAATATAGCAAAGCTGGCGCGGTACAAGGAGATCACGTCGAAGCTGGCCGATCCGCGGACGATAAACGACGAACTTGCAAAGCAGTTGGTCGCTGAAGGCAAGGCGATCTATTGGGCATCAGGTTCGATACACTCGAACGAAACGGGTTCGCCGGAAATGCTGATGGAGATGGCCTATCGTCTCGCTGTGGAGGAAACGCCGTTCATCCAGGCCATCAGGAAAAACGTCATCGTGCTGATCACGCCGACGCTCGAGGTGGACGGGCGTGACGTTATGGTCGATCTTTACAATTACCGCAAGGCGAACGAAGGCAAACGCTCGCCGGGACTGATCTATTGGGGCAAGTACGTTGCGCACGACAACAACCGCGATTCTATGGGAATGGCCCTCGCACTCACGCGGAACCAGATGTCAACGTTTCTCGAATACAAACCGACCGTTTTGCATGATCTGCATGAGTCGGTGCCGTTTCTTTATACGTCGACCGGCACCGGCCCGTACAACGCCTGGCTCGATCCGATCGTCGTCAACGAATGGCAGGACCTTGCGTACCACGAAGTCAACGAGATGACCAAGCGCGGTGTTCCCGGTGTGTGGACGCACGGGTTCTATGACGGCTGGGCTCCGAACTATATGTTCTATGTCGCGAACGGGCATAACTCGATCGGGCGGTTCTATGAGACGTACGGCAACGGCGGTGCCGATACGATGGACCGCGTCGTCGGTCAGCAATCCAACCGCGACTGGTTCCGCCCAAACCCGCCATTGCCGCGGGTGAAATGGTCGATCAGGAACAACGTAAATCTGCAGCAATCGGCATTGCTGATTGCGATGAACTACGTCGCGAACAATAAAGACCATTTCTTGAATAATTTCTACCTGAAGAGCAAGCGTTCGGTCGCAAAAGCAAAGACGGAAGGTCCCGCGGCGTACGTTTTGCCCTCGGACGAAACGCGTCCGGTCGAGGCCGCCGATCTCGTGAATTTATTAAAGATGCAGGGCTGCGAAGTGCACAAACTTAATGGTGCGGTTGAAACGAAAGAAGGGAAGTTTGGGGCCGGAAGCTATGTCGTGCGGATGGACCAGCCTTATTCGCGAATGGCCGATATGCTGCTCGACACACAGTATTACAATGTCAACGACCCGCGACCGTACGACGACACAGGCTGGACGCTCGGGCCGCTGCGAAACGTAAAGACCGTGCGGGTTAAGGACGAAAAGATCCTCGATGCCGGGATGACAATGATTGACGGGCCGGCGAAGGTGACGGGCAAAATCGAGGGAGATGGCAAGGCGGGATTCGTCGTCAATCACACGGGTGAAAGCGCGGTGACGCAGCTCCGTTACCGTTTAAAGGATGTTAAGATTTCGGCCGCCGAGGCCGCGTTCAAGATCGGCGAGAAAAGCTTCAATGCCGGGTCATACATAATCAAGGCCGAAGGAAACCCCGGCGATTTAGGCGCAAAACTGACGAAAGAAGTGACGGATCTCGGCCTGACCGCAACCGCATTGGACAAGCTTCCTGAGGTTGCACAGCATTCGGTAAGTACGCCGCGCATTGCCCTGGTACATACATGGATCAACACTCAAAACGAAGGCTGGTACCGCATCGAGCTCGACCGACTCGGCATTCCGTATGAATACATTTCAGACCAGGAAGTCGGGCGGATGACCAACCTGCGGGACAAGTACGATGTGATGATCTGGGGACCTGTCGGCGGCAGCGCACAGACGATCGTCCGTGGGATTCCAAAGTTCAGCGATTCCGAGGCTCCGATTCCGTGGAAGACCTCCGATCTTACGCCGAACATGGGACTGACTCCGGACCAGACAGACGACATTCGCGGCGGAATGGGCATTCAGGGCGTTGCAAACCTGCAGCGTTTTATCGAAGGCGGCGGTTTGTTTGTGACCGTAGGTGGAAATGCTTCGCTGCCGATAGATTTTGGCATGGTTTCGGGAGTTTCGATTCAAGAGCCGAGGACACTGAATGTGCGCGGGTCGGTCATTAATGCGAGCTTTGCCGACCGACGCAGCCCGATCGCATATGGATATGACGAAAAGCTGGCCGTGTATTTCAGCCAGTCACCGCTGCTACAGGTTGCGGCTCTCAGCCAGGGCGGTGGCGGAGGCGGAGCAGGCCCGGGCGGTGCACAGTCGACCGGACGCCCGACTGGACGCGGTACCGAGAACGATCCGGACATTGTTCAGGGACGCAAACCTTCCGACACGGCGGCAGCCGCACCGACTCCCGATCCGTCGCAAATTCCGCCGCTGGCCGCACGGCCGCGCGTCGTTTTAAGATTCGCAACGAACGAAAAAGAATTACTGGTCAGCGGAATGCTCGCCGGCGGCTCCGAACTTGCCGGCAAAGCCGCCATTGTCGACGTCCCGGTGGGCAAAGGCCACGTCGTAATGTTCGCCAACAACCCAATGTGGCGTCACCAGACACATGGCAGCTTTTCGCTGCTGTTCAATGCGATCCTGCACTACGACAACTTAGGCGTTGGACGCGTCGAAACACCGCGTGGACAGACTCCGGCGGCTGACGAAGAACAATGGGACTAGCGAAGCTTTAGGAAATCGTAGCGAAATCCAATTTGTCATATTTTTATTGGCGATGTTCAACTAACGTCGCAAACTGTTCGCACCTGTAAGTGGTTGTGGCAGTTTTTGTTGCATTTATTCGTAGCACCAAAATATCCGTTGGAAGCATTCTTGCCTGCATATTGATCATCATCGTATTGCTCGTAGATTAAAGATAAAAGAAGGAGGCTGTCATGTCAGTTAAACGTTTCGGAAGTTTGCTTCTGTTGTCATTTCTCACCCTAACCACAGCAAATTCCTTGTTCGCCCAGGAAGGTACGGCGACTCTTAGGGGACGAATTACCGACCCCAATGGAGCGATCGTGCCCGCGGCGACGGTTTCGATCGCAAATCAGGAAACGGGTCTCAATCGGCGGACGGCCCCCACGAATGAAGCAGGTGATTACGTTTTCGCTTCGCTGACGCCGGGGCTTTATCGCATAACGATAGAGATGTCCGGCTTTAAAAAAGCAATAAAAGAAGATGTCCGACTTAGCGTTGGCGAAACACAGGAGTTTAACTTCGCGCTCGAAGTCGGTGGTTCGCAGGAGACGGTTACAGTTACCTCCGAAGAGCCGTTGGTGGAAACCTCCTCAAATAAGATCGGCGGCAACATAAGTCAGGAGGAACTGATCGAGTTGCCGTCTATTAATCGAAACTTTATCGGGTTTGTCGGTTTGGTACCGGGTATAGTTCCGAACATCAGCACGGAATCCTTCGGCTCCGATGCAGTCAGTGTCAACGGCCAGGACCCGCGGTTCAACAATTACCTCTTGGACAGCGCTAACAATAACGATGACGTTATAGGACAGCGTGCCGGCTCTCAGGCACGCGTCGCTTTAGAAGCTGTTCAGGAATTTCAGGTTCAGACCAACCAGTTCGCCGCCGAATTCGGCAGGACATCGGGCGGGCTCATCAACGCGGTAACCAAATCGGGAACGAACGCGTTTCACGGCAGCGGATTTGGTTTCTTTCAAAATGGAAAATGGAATTCCAAAGACCGTTTTGCGGTTTTGGATAACAGGCCGAATCCGGACACGAGCTATGCTCAGTTCGGCGGAACCATTGGCGGCCCGATCGTCAAAAACTTTGCTCATTTCTTCTTCAGTTATGAGCGGACAAATATAGATGATGGACGCGTTATATCTATCCCGCAGCGTCCGTCTTTAAATGCATCGACAACCACGGCAATTCGTGCCAACAACTATCTTGTCAGAGGTGATTTTCAGCCGACACGAGATCATCAGGCATCTGTCAGATATCTTCGAGAGGAATCGCCCCAGAAAAACCAGATAATTCCGGTCGGAACGCGGCCGGTGTCATTGGCGGCCGCACGCGAAGAAGCCGACGTCGACCAGACGGTTGTCGGCAGTTGGACGTATACCTTGCGTTCTAACCTCCTAAATGACGCCCGGCTTTCGTGGACGCAGGAAGACGTGATATTTGCTAGTCCAGGATTCACCGGCGGAACTCCGCAGGCTGATCTGCCGCCTACGCTTCAGTTCAGGGATTTTGTCGACCAGCAAAGTAACGTAGCTCAGGGGCGTATAAACGATTCGTATCGAGTTGCGGATACACTGACCTGGATCACAGGGGCCCACACGCTTAAGTTCGGGATCGACTATAATTACGTCACTGCGGACAATAATACTGAGGACAATCTCAACGGGACTTTTGTCTCGAACCAAAACTTGCCGTTTGATCCGAACAACAATTTTACCTATCCGGAGTTGCTGACGATTCGCGTGGGCGGACCTTCGAAACTATTTCTCATTAACCACAACACCAGCGTATTCGCGCAGGACAGTTGGAAAGTAAGTTCCAGACTTACACTTAACCTGGGGCTTCGTTACGATGACGAAACTATTTCGGAAGACAACAATAACTTTTCGCCGAGATTAGGTTTTGCGTATGACATCTTTGGCAATGCGAAAACCGTACTGCGGGGCGGATTCGGCACTTTTTATCAAAACACGCCGTTCGAGTTGATCACAGCGATT
>CADEEU010000108.1 GCA_902826385.1 uncultured Acidobacteriota bacterium
TTCCACAGTTTTTACACAAGAAAAACCGCACCTGCAATCGCGGATGCGGTTTCTTTAAGCTGTTGAAAGAGTTAGCTTTCGGCTTCTTCTTCTGCCGCTGCGGGCGTCGTTTCGACCGTTTCAGCGGCCGGGGCTGCTTCCGCTTCGGCCTTAGCTTTTCTGCCTTTTTTCGCGGGTTTTTCTTCGGCTGCTTCGCCGCCTTCCGCGGTGACGTTGACTGGGACTTCCAGCGTCACTTCGCGGTGCAGCTTAACCTTAACTGTGTACTCGCCGGTTTCCTTGATCGCCTCTTTCATGACGATCTTTCGGCGGTCGATCTCGTAGCCTTTCGCCTGCAACGCGGCCGCGACATCCATCGACGTGACCGAGCCGAACAGCGTACCGCCTTCGCCGGCCTTGCGTTCGAATTCAAGCGAGATCGAACCCATTTGGTCTTTCTGCGCGTCGGCCGTTGCTTTTTCTACCGCCGCTTTTTTCAACAGAGCGGCTCGTTCGCCTTCGATCTGTTTCACGTTGCCTTTGGTCGCCAGCGTGGCAAGGCCCTGCGGCAAAAGATAATTGCGGGCATAGCCGGACCTGACCTTAACGATCTCTCCGCGTCCGCCGAGCGTATCTATATCTTCTCTCAATAAAATGGTTGTTGTTGCCATGATGTTTCCTTTTTGTTCATCAAACTTTAGTTTGATGTTCCTGCCTGAGCCGCAAAATAAAGTCTGCGGGACGCGAACTACTCCCAAACGTACGGAAGCAAAGCCATCGACCTCGCCCGCTTGATTGCGGTGGCGACACGGCGCTGGTCCTTGGCGGAGATGCCCGAGATACGCCGCGGCATTATCTTGCCGCGTTCGGGAATGAACTGTCGCAGAAAATCGACATCACGCCAATCTACGTAATCTGGAATGACCTGACGCGGCCGACGGCGTTGGTATCGCCGCGGAGCCTTGTCGCCGAACATTTCGTCGCCGCCTGCAAAATTCTCTCTTTCTCTTGGTTCAATTTCGTTTTCAGCCATAATTCCTCATTGTCCGACAAACTTCAGTTTGCCGATTGTCAGAGCGACAAACTGAAGTTTGTCGGACGATAGACTTAAGCCTGCACCTCCGCGGCCGGTTCCGTCACTGGTTCTTCGGTCGTCCGGAACTTCGCCCGCTGGCTTACACGCTTTTCACGTTTGGCCCGCATTTTGTCTGCCTTTTTACGGTCTTCGTCTACGCGAACGGTGATGTATCGCATGATCATGTCGTTAACGCGCATGCGTCGCTCAAGCTCCATGATCTCCTGGCCGCTGCCATCGACCTCGAACAGCACATAGTGCCCTTCGGTCTTTTTCTTGATCGGGTAAGCAAGCGTACGTTGTCCGATGTCATCCATCCTGACGACCGTTCCGCCTTGCTTTTCGATCAGTTGTCCGACAGCCTCGTTAAGCTTTCCGATCTTGTCGACCGGTGTTTCCGGATCGACGATGTACATTACTTCGTATGTTCTGTTTGCCAATTTAATTTCCTCCTTCTGGCTTTAACCTCATTTCTGTTGAATGAAGTAAGGGGCTCTTTTTTTTTAATCTTCTAATTAAACTTTGCCATTGCCGCGTCGACGCCGTCACTAATAACGGTCCGTATCGCATCGGCGCCGGTTTTCAAAATATCCTCGACCTTTTCGGTCTCACTCTTAGAAAATCGTTCGAGCACGAAATTCTTCGCATTCGATAAAGGATGCTCGGGACCGATACCGATTCTTAATCGGACGAACTCATCCGTTCTTAAACAATCGATAATCGACCTCAGGCCATTTTGTCCGCCGTGACTTCCCTGCGGCCTTAGCCGAATCTTGCCGAACGGCAATGCGAGGTCGTCCGAGATAACGATCAGCTTTTCAACGCTCCGCTCCTCTTTTTGGAGCAGGCAGCTTACAGCCTCGCCGCTAAGGTTCATGTACGTCTGCGGCTTTACCAGTTCTGCCATTCGGCCTTCGATCTCGGCCCGTCCGACCAACGCCCGACATTCCGTGCGTCTGACCTGTGCACTATATTCGGTTGCCAGCAAATCCACCAACATGAACCCGAGGTTGTGCCGCGTTCGTTCATATTCGGCACCGGGATTCCCAAGTCCGACGATCAACCAATTGCCGTGAGTAATGTCCATCAAACTTTAGTTTGATGCCGGAGCCGACAAACTGAAGTTTGTCGGACACGCCGGACTACTCGCCGCCGCCTTCGGTCGGTTCCTCGGCTTTAGCTTCACCAGCAACTTCCGGTTCGGCACCTTCCTCGATCTGCGGTTCGAGGTCGGCTTCCTTGACGATCGAGATCGAAGCAACGACCGTGTCCGGTGCATCGTTTATCTCGATTCCCTCGCCGACCTTTAGATCGGAAACGTGGATCGCGTGCTCCATCGTCAAGCTGCTAATGTCGACATTGATGGATTCCGGCGTCTTGGCCGGTTCGCAAAGCACTTTGATCTCACGCATGGCCTGGTTCAGCACGGCACCTTCTTCCTTGAGGGCTTCGGGCTCGCCTTCCAGATGGATCGGCACGGTCATTTCGATCTTCTCGCCCTTTGCAAAGCGACGAAGATCGGCATGGATCAAACGGCCTGTGACCGGATGGATCTGACGATCCTGAAAGATCACGTCATTTACGTCGCCCGCCACATCCAGCGAAAATACCGAGTTCACACCGGCGTCGGAACGCAGGATTGCCGCAAGGTCTTTCAGCTCGGCCGACACCGCGACACTTTCCGTTCCGCCGCCGTAAACGACGACAGGAATTTTCCCGTCCACCCGCAAACGACGCGAATCGTTCTTGCCCAGGCCTTCACGCTTTTCACCTTTAACTACAAATTTATCAGCCATATGTTTTCCGTCCGGCAAACTTTGGTTTGCCTTAGTTAACGTCAAACTAAAGTTTGACGGACATCTATATAAACAGAGACGAAACACTTGTCTCGTCATGGATCGATTTGATCGCCGAAGCCAACAATTTAGCCACGCTCAAAACTTCGATCTTCTCACTTTGCCGATCGCCGAGTGGGATCGTATTGGTCACGATCACTTTTTTCAGATGCGACTGGTCAATGTTCTCAATCGCCCTGCCTGAAAGGACAGCGTGTGTAAACACGGCAAATATTTCATTTGCGCCTGCTTCGTGCAAGGCTTTTGCGACCTTACAGATCGTTCCGCCGGTGTCGCACATGTCGTCTACTATCAAACAGTTCTTTCCGCGAACGTCGCCGACAATGTTCATCACATCGGCTTCGTTGGCTCGCTCGCGACGCTTGTCACAAAGTGCTAGGCCGGCATTCAGGCGTTTTGCGTAAGCCCGGGCACGTTCGGCACCGCCGGTATCGGGGGCGACCACGATGAGATTTTCGATCGGGTTTGCCTTGAAATAATCGACTACGATAGGAGCAGCGTAAAGATGATCGACCGGTATATCGAAAAATCCGCCGATTTGCGAAGCGTGAAGGTCGACCGTCAAAACACGATGAGCACCTGCTTTAGTTATCAAATTGGCGACCAGCTTCGCCGCGATCGGTACACGCGGCCTATCTTTTTTGTCCGAACGCGAGTATCCAAAGTACGGAATTACAGCCGTTACCCGTTCCGCAGAAGCCCGGACAAAGGTGTCGATCATTATCAACAGCTCCATCAGGTGCCGGTCGGATGGTGGGCAGGTCGGCTGGACTATGAACACGTCGTGCCCCCGAACGTTCTCGCCGATCTGGAAATTGAACTCCCCGTCCGAAAACCTCTCGGTGCTCGCCTTCCCAAGGTCGCATTGCAGCACGCCGCAGATCTCCTGCGCCAAAGCCGGGTGTGCGTTCCCCGCAAATATCTTGATGCCGCCCGTTACGCTCATCAGCTTCATGTCCGACAAACTTCAGTTTGCCGATTACCAGCAGCGACAAACTTAAGTTTGTCGGACAAAAGAAAAGGCTGCCTTTTGAGGCAGCCGTTCCGATGTTCGCAAATTGGCTGGGGCGGGAGGATTCGAACCTACGAATGCCGGATCCAAAGACCGGTGCCTTACCACTTGGCTACGCCCCAATGCTAATTTCGAGAAACTTGATCGGAAACGGCGAGTGTAAAGGTCCGGCAAACTCAGTTTGCCGATCAACAAACTAAAGTTTGTTGGACACCCTCTCGCGGTATTCATCCCGCGAGACTGCCGCTACGGCAAACTTTCGCCAGTTGACCTCATCGTCAAGGGCTTTTAGTGCTGTCTGCCGTGTCTCTTCTTTTTCAAAAACCGCGAAAACACTTGCACCGCTGCCGCTCATAAGAGCGTTTACGGCTCCGAGTTCGATCAAGGTTCTTTTGACCTTATCGACCTCAGGGTGAGCCGCAAAAACTACCGGCTCTATGTCGTTCTTAAGTACCGAATGCCCTAAATCGAGGTTTTCAGCGTCAGAACGGCAAACAAAGAGAATACGTTTCGCCTCTTCTGTTGTCAAGTTTCGGGCATTCAGAGCGGCGTAGGCCTCTTTTGTCGAAACATTCACGCTCGGCGTTACGACTAGCATGTATTCGGCCGCGATATCCTGAATTGGTTCGATCTTGGTCCCACGGCCTGTACCGATTGCGGTCCCGCCTGAAAGAAAGAAAGGAACATCGGACCCAAGTTCTGCGGCAATCGCATTTAGGTCTTCGGTCGGGACATTCAGGTCCCACAATCGCTGCAGCCCGATCAGCGTCACCGCCGCATTTGACGACCCACCGCCCAACCCGCCGGGCGAAGGAATTCGTTTTTTCAGGCGCATTGAGGCTCCTAACACGACTCCCGCCCGTTCGCGAAAAAGGTTGGCGGCCTTCACGATCAAGTTTTTCTCATCGGTTGGAATGCCCTTATTGCTGCACGTCAGCTCAATGCACTCGCTTTCAGCGAACGTTATGTCGTCGTGAAGCGTGACAGTCTGAAAAACCGTGAAAAGCTCATGAAATCCGTCCGCGCGTTTTCCCAGAACCCTCAGGTAAAGGTTTATTTTTGCAAAGGACGGCAGCGTAAAGGAAATCACCAGAACAGGATAAGGTCCAAAGCCCAAAGCCCCAAGTCGAACAAGATCGGCTTGGGGCTTTAGTCTTGGGATTTAGACCTTTTTACCTAATGAAAACCTGCGTGAAGTAGTATTTCCCGTCTTCGGTCACCGCCATCCCTATCGCGGTTTCCGTCCAGTACGGATCAAGGAGGTTTTTCTTGTGGCCAGGCGAATCGAGCCATTTCTGGACCGCCATTTCGACCGGGTTCTCGTAACCTTTCATGTAAGCGATGTTCTCGCCTATGGCACTCCACGGCCCCATTTTTAGCTGGGCGGCACGATCGTCCACCATCAGCCCATCCAGGCCCTTGTGGCTAAAAAAATTCTTGCCGGCCATATTGTCGGAATGGAACCGCGCGACAGCGGCGATCTTGTCGCTCCATTTCAGGGTCGAAAGACCCGCCAGCGATCGTTCGGTATTTATTAGTTGAAAAGCATCCTTCTCCAGAGCCCGTACCGCTGCCGGAGTGATCGCGGTATCGGTCGTCGCGGGAACACTGCCGTAGCCGGCGCCCACACGCAGGCTCAACCGGGAAGGATCTGGCCCCTGACCGAAGCTCGCCGCCGCAAGTATTGCTGTTAATAAGATTAGAGGAAAGAACCTATACTTCATTCGACCTCACTTCGGTAGCCGGACGGTTCCTTTAGGAACTCCTGACGTTGCGCTCACCGTTGATCGCGGTAATTGCCTTTTCGGATAAGGTGATAAGCCCGATAGGACTTATCTTTTTAAATAGATATGAAATCGAGCGTTCTTTCCATAATCAGGTCCTAAAGGGCTTTTGGCAGAGTCAAACCTATCAACTGAAGAAGAGCGAGACGGTGATTGTTTAGCCCGATTATTTGCCAACCTCGCTTGCGAGACGTCTAATCTAAGAAGTATGCAAACACCAATGACCGCAGCTGTTCTTGCAAAGCACGCCGATGTGCCGTTGTTTACAGTCCGTTACTACACCCGAATTGGGCTGCTAAGGCCGTCAAGAGACCTTCGAAATGGCTATAAGATCTACAAACAGTCGGATAAAGAACGACTGCAGTTCATCTCCGCTGCAAAGGATCTGGGTTTTACGCTTGCCGAGATAGAAGACATTCTCGACCACGCCGCACATAATAAAACTCCGTGTCCGATGGTGCGAGAGATAGTTGAGAAACGTATCGAAGAGAACAAAGCAAAGATCAGCGAACTAAAACGATTGCAAAAGCGGTTGGAAAATGCCGCAACAGCCTGGAAGACGATGAAAAACTCGACTCCCGACGGCAACTCCGTCTGCCGCCTGATCGAATCAATCAGTCAGAACCGGGAGCGGTAACGACCGGGTTCCTCGCTGCAGAACTTGACCTGACACCAACTCACAGGTTGTAAGATCGTTTCGGAGGTCGAAAACGACGAAAACGACAATGAAGCACGATCAGTCAAATACAACATCAACCCTGGTCCAGCTTGGCCGGGGCAAAAGCGGCGAGCCGCTGTCCGAACCGCACGTTGACCCAGTGTGCAAGATGTTCGTCATGCCGGAAACGGCGGCTGCCGACTACGAATACGCCGGAACGACCTATTATTTCTGCAACGTCGGCTGCAAGCAAAAGTTCGAAGCGGACCCATCGCGGTATTTGAATCCGCAGCCTGTTGAAAACATACCGCAGGATGTCGAATTCACCTGCCCGATGCATCCTGAGATAGTCCAGATCGGCCCCGGCTCCTGCCCAAAATGCGGGATGGCGTTGGAGCCAAAAGAAGTCACGCTTGACGACACGCCCGACCCCGAATACGTAGATATGAAGGAACGGTTTTGGGTTTCGGCAGTGCTGACGCTGCCCGTGTTCGTTCTGGCGATGGCGGAGATGTTCGTGGATTTCAACGCGCTATTCCCTTCGTTGCCGCATGGTCGAGCTTCGGTTGTCTCTATGTGGATACAGTTTGCTCTGGCAACGCCTGTAGTCCTCTGGGGCGGATGGCCGTTCTTTCGGCGGGCATGGGCCTCGGTAAAAAATGTCAGCCCGAATATGTTCACGCTGATCGCGATCGGTACGGGAGCGGCTTATTTTTTGAGTCTGGCCGCGCTTTTCGTGCCGGGTTGGTTCCCGGTCGAGATGCGTGACGCACATTCCGGGCTGGTTCCGGGCTACTTCGAATCAGCCGCAGTTATAACTACGCTCGTCCTGCTTGGCCAGGTTTTGGAACTGCGTGCCCGTTCGCAAACGTCGTCAGCAATAAAGGAATTGCGGCGGCTGGCACCTGAAACGGCTACCGTTGTCCGCAGTGACGGCACGGAAGAAATGATCGATCTTCGCCACGTTCATGCCGGACAAACGCTGCGAGTCAAAGCAAACGAAAAGGTCCCGACCGATGGCGAAATTGTCGAAGGCGAAACATCCGTTGACGAATCTATGGTAACGGGTGAATCGCTTCCGGTAGAAAAATCTGTCGGCAGCAGGGTAATTGGCGGAACCCTAAACGGCAATCGCAGCTTTTTGATGAAAGCGAAAAAAGTCGGCAGCGAAACACTTCTTGCACAGATCGTAAAAATGGTTGGCGAAGCACAGCGATCGCGTGCTCCGATACAACGTCTGGCCGATGTCGTTTCGGCCTGTTTCGTGCCCGCTGTGATCGTCGTAGCGGTCATTGCCTTCATCGTCTGGTTCGCAGTCGGCAGCCTTGCCTATGCGATTGTTGCCGCGGTATCTGTCCTGATAATCGCGTGCCCGTGTGCTCTCGGGCTTGCGACGCCTATGTCGATAATGGTCGGCACCGGCCACGGAGCGAAAAATGGCGTGCTTGTCAAAAAAGCCGAAGCTCTGGAAACGCTTGAGAAGGTTAATGCAATCGTGGTGGATAAAACCGGAACGCTGACCGAAGGAAAACCAACCGTGCGGGCGGTCATCCCTGTCAGAACCGGGAGCGATAACGACCGGGTTCTTTCACCCGACGAGATATTAAGATTAGCCGCTTCCCTCGAGCGTCTAAGCGAGCACCCGCTCGCGTCAGCCGTCGTAAAAGATGCTGAATCTCGCGGTATAGAGCTTTCTTCGGTTGAGGCGTTTGAATCTATCACTGGGGCCGGTGTTACGGGGACTGTCGAGGGCCGCGAGGTTGCGGTAGGCAGCGGGAAGATGTTCCCCGCAAAGACGCAAAGCCGCGAAGAAGAGGAGTTAAGGAAGACAGGCCAAACCGTTTTGTTCGTTGGTGTAGACGGCGAGATCGTCGGCTTGATAGCAGTCGCTGACGCGATCAAGCCTTCGGCCAAACAAGCCATAGAAGAGCTGCACCATAAGAACATTCAAGTCATTATGATGACCGGCGACAATCGCCAAACCGCTGAGACTGTTGCACAGGAATTGAACATCGACCAGGTATTTGCCGAAGTCATGCCGGAAGAAAAAGCTGCAAAGGTAAAGGAGCTTCAATCACAGGGCAAGATCGTTGCTATGGCTGGTGACGGAGTGAACGATGCACCTGCCCTGGCCCAGGCTGATGTCGGGATAGCGTTTGCAAGCGGAACCGATGTGGCTATCGAATCGGCCGACATAACGTTGCTGAAACCGGACCTGACCGGCATCCTGAAAGCCCGTAATCTAAGCCGAGGCACGATGAAGAACATTCGCCAGAACCTGTTCTTTGCGTTCGTCTACAATGTGATCGGTGTTCCGATCGCCGCAGGCATCCTATTTCCCGTTTTCGGCCTGCTGCTTTCGCCGATGATCGCCAGTGCCGCGATGACGTTCAGCTCTGTCTCGGTAATCGCGAATGCATTGCGGCTACGTAACTTAAAACTATAGGAATTCCCCGATTCCGAAAAGTACTTGCCCGCGAACAAAGAATTTTTCTATTCTTGCCCATTCACGTAATTCGCGGGCAAACTTTTTCTGCGATAAAATCACACTCATGTCAAAATTCGCATTGGCAATACACGGCGGAGCGGGCACGATTCTCAGATCGCAGATGACGCTGGAGTTGGAACGCGAATATCGCGGCGGTTTGGAAGCGGCGTTAAAGGCGGGTTGGGAAGTTCTGCGTACAGGTGGTTCATCTCTGGACGCGGTTGAGGCGGCGGTGGTTTCACTTGAAGACTTTCCGCTGTTCAACGCCGGACGCGGTTCCGTTTTCACGCACGAAGGCAAACAGGAAATGGACGCGGCCATAATGAACGGATCGAACCTGAAAGCCGGTGCGGTCGCGTTCGTCAATAACATCCGCAACCCGATAAAACTTGCACGCCTTGTGATGGAACAGACCGAACACGTCCTCCTGGCCGGCGATGGTGCCAACCAGTTCGCCGAACAGCTTGGCATAGCAGCCGAACCGGACGAATACTTCTTTACCGAACATCGCTGGCTTCAATTACAGGACGCGATCGCAGAAGGCCGAGTGCAGCTAGACCACTCTGCAGAACTGCGGAATGCAGACTGCGGAATGCGGAATGAAGATGACGGCTTCGCTGCAGACGAACGAACTCCGCACTCCGCACTCCGCACTCGACACTCAAAAGGCACGGTAGGTGCGGTTGCATGCGACTTATCCGGAAATCTCGCGGCAGCAACGTCAACGGGCGGCATGACCAATAAAAAGTTCGGACGCGTTGGCGACACTCCCGTAATCGGGGCCGGAACTTATGCGGACGGACACTGCGCCGTTTCATGCACCGGCCATGGGGAATTTTTTATGCTTGGCGTCACCGCGTTCGATGTTTCCGCACGAATGCAGTACAAGAGTATCGACATCGTGACAGCCGCCGACGAAACCATTCGCCACCTGACCAAAATTGGCGGTGAAGGAGGCCTTATAGCAGTTGACGCAAACGGCACGGTCACGCTTCCGTTCAATTCCGAAGGCATGTACCGTGCTTCGATCGTCGAAAATGGAGAGTTTGAGATCGATATCTACGGATAAGAACGACTTCGTATCGTTTGACAATAAAATTTGCAAAAAGGTATCCTTATCGTTCGCCTGAAGTCGATTTTTATGCTTTGGGTACATGTCCGGTTCGTCTAGGGGTTAGGACACCGCCCTTTCACGGCGGCAACACGGGTTCAAATCCCGTACCGGATACCATCTT
>CADEEU010000109.1:0-5864 GCA_902826385.1 uncultured Acidobacteriota bacterium
CCGGGGCAACGGTTAGAAACTTTTTCAGATAGTTGGCACCACGCTGTTTCGGCGGAGAATCCGGGCCGCCGAGCCCGAGTCCGATGCCGGCCTGTAGCAGAGCATCAGGGTTGCTTGCATCCAAATCGAGTGTGAGCACCTTCTCGGCCTCGACGCCGCTCTCAAGAATGTCTCCGCTATCGAAAAGCACCTTTGAATATTCCACGCGTGCCTTTGCTCGTTCCTCGCGATTCGTCTCCAGCGAGATGTATCGCGTGAACGACGACTTCGCATGTTCGATGGCGTCGGTGTCGAACTTAACCAACAGTTGATACGCGTAAGCCTTCGCCTGGATGGCCGAGGTGAGCATGGGCAGGTTCGCGGGCGATTTCATCGCGTCCGGTCCGAGCAGAAGCACGGCCGTCTCCGCCTGAAGCGCCGCTCCGACCGCAGCGTGAAAATCGTGACGCGCGGCACGAGATGTCACTCTCTTAACTTCGGCGTCCGTCGCCTTGATCGAGGCGTTGTATTTTTCGACGCCCCGGACGCGGAAGATCACCGACCGGTTTGTGTGCAGCCGAACAACAGCCGGATGCGTCTCATCCGCCTTTATCGCCGCGTCGAGAATCCTCAATGCCTCATCGTAATCTTTTCGTACAAACGCCGCGTTGGAGTCCGTGACTGCCTTCTTCACCGCCTCGTTCTGTTTCTCGATCTGCGCGTTCTTGGCTTCGACTTCCTTCTTCTTCGCCTCATAATTAGCCAGCTTCGCCGCGTCGTCAGGGGTCTTATCCGCAGGCTTCGCCGCCTGCGCGCCCACGACATCGCAGCCAACGATCAAGAGAACAATCACACGGAGAAGGTTTTTGTGGTTCATGCGCAGTAAAATTACCAAATAGTTTGTATATTGTTGAGTTTCCGAATATCGTCGTCGCTAGTAATTAATGGTAAATCGAGATGTAAGGCTGTCGCTGCAATTATGCGGTCGGGCATGTCGGGAACCGTCGAACGCGGGATTTGGTTGAGTGCCTCGGAAATCTCGCGTGTAAGTTCGATCAGTTGAAATGATGAGGACGTTTCATCAAGTGCATTTTTGAGTGCGGTCAGCACATCGACAGGGATTTTGTTCTTTTCAACGAGATAGGTCAATTCAACGATCGTTATTGTCGTCACGTAAATAGAACCGTCAGATGAAGCATCTGTGATCGCGGTTTGTGCCGATGAGGTCGGGAGACTTGGTTGGCTAAAATACCAAATGACGATATTGGTGTCGATAATGACCTCGTCCATGGTCTATAGTTCGTGTTCAGTACCTTTTGTAAACCCAGGCCACATTTCGTTTCGCGCTTCGCGTAAGTCTTGCTCGGTAAACTTAATATTCAAATGCGCCAATGAGCCTTGCAGACTCTTACGCCGTTGTTTAGGCACAGTCTTGCCTTGTAACGATTCAACGTAGTCTATGGCTTTTTTCTTTAATTTTGGTGGCAGGACTTTAATTTTCTCTAATAAAACCTCTTCGCTGATCATACTCTCTTACCTCGCATGAAAGATTTTAACACAGGTTTCTACTAAGTTAGATTAAGTCCTTGATGAATAATCGGCGGTTTTCATTTCTAATTCGCCAACTCCGAACTGCTCTTTTCCTACTTGATCAATGATGATGCAATATTTTTTTAACGAACCGCCTCTATACCAAAACCAGTCAGAAATAGTTTGGGATTTCAGACTGAGCGAAGCATCTTCAGCAAACAAATGCAGACCGTCGGAACCGATTAGCAAATGTGAGCTGTCAAATGGAATTGGACGCATCGTCCTTAAATGACTCAAAACGCCTGGCGTCCATGGCCACGCCTTTACAAGCATTTCTTCAATCTCTTTTACCTCTCCGCTAACCATTCACTTTTTTTCGTCGGAATTTTTACATCATTCTTCTCAGCAAATTCAATCGCCTCCTCATAACCTGCATCGGCGTGTCTGATGACGCCCATACCGGGATCGGTTGTCAGCACGCGTTCGATACGCCGAGCCGCTTCGTGTGTGCCGTCGGCGACGATGACCTGGCCGGCGTGGAGTGAGTAGCCGATGCCGACTCCGCCGCCGTGATGGAGCGAAACCCACGTTGCACCGCCGACGCAGTTGATCATTGCGTTGAGATAAACCCAATCGGCGATTGCGTCGCTGCCGTCTTTCATCGCTTCGGTTTCGCGGTTGGGCGAGGCGACGCTGCCGCAGTCCAGGTGGTCTCGGCCGATCACGATCGGGGCCTTTAATTCGCCGCTTGCGACCATATCATTAAGCTTCAATCCAGCTTTAGCGCGTTCGCCGTAACCGAGCCAGCAAATTCTCGCCGGCAGACCCTGAAACTCCACCTGTTCCTGCGCCATCGTCAGCCATCGGGCCAAGTGATCGTTTTCGGGGAAGAGGTTCATGATCGCTTCGTCGGTGCGATAGATATCTTCGCGGTCACCCGACAAGGCGACCCACCGGAACGGACCTTTCCCTTCGCAAAAGAGCGGCCGGATGTACGCGGGAACAAAGCCCGGATAATCGAACGCATTTTCAACTCCGTGGTCGAGTGCTCGCTGGCGAAGATTGTTGCCGTAATCGAAAACGACGGAGCCCCAACGTTTGAACTCGAGCATTGCCTTAACGTGCTTCGCCATCGAGTCCATCGCTTCGCGGCGATATTCTTCCGGATTTTTCTTACGCAGCTCGGCGGCGGATTCGACGGAAAGTCCCGCTGGAATATAGCCGTACAAAACATCGTGGGCCGAGGTCTGGTCCGTGACCACATCGGGCACTACGCCGCGGTTGATCAATTCCCAATGAACGTCCGCGGCATTGCCGAGAAGCGCTATCGACTTCGGCTTGCGTTCGTTCATGGCCCATTTTGCGGTATTGATCGCTTCGTCGATGTTATCAACCGCTACATCCACCTGCTTCAACTGCAGCCGCCGTTCGATGCGTTTTGGATCGACTTCGACCAATATTCCAACGCCGTTGTTAAAAGTTATCGCCTGGGCCTGCGCGCCGCCCATTTCGCCCAAACCGGCCGTCAGAACTAATCTGCCGGTAAGGTCGCCCCAGCCGTGCTGCCGTGCCAGCGATCCAAAAGTCTCGTAAGTGCCCTGCAAAATTCCTTGGGTGCCGATGTAGATCCACGAACCGGCGGTCATCTGGCCGTACATCATCAGCCCATCACTTTCGTATTTGTCGAACTGTTCCTGCGTCGCCCAGTGCGGGACGATGTTCGAATTGGCCAACAGAACACGCGGAGCGTCCGTGTGCGTATGAAAGATCCCAACCGGCTTTCCCGATTGAACAAGCAGCGTCTCGTCTTCGTTTAGATCACGGAGGGAAGCAAGAATCGCGTCAAACGACTCCCAATTTCGGGCGGCCTTTCCGCGGCCGCCGTAAACGATGAGGTTCTCGGGATCGAATGCTACCTGCGGGTCCAGATTGTTCTGGATCATCCGGTAAGCGGCCTCGATCAGCCAGTTTTTGCAGCTTAGTTCCGTGCCCGTCGGAGCTTTAATCGTTCGGCTCATATGTTGTTAATTGCTTTGACTGCAATATAATATGCGCAAACTTGGTGTTCTTGAAATATGAGTGCCCGCGTTGACCCGTCTTGACGGTATTTTGTTCTGCGGCGTTGAACGTTTTTTCGGCTGCTGATTTATCTCGCTCCCTATGTCAGAAAAAAGCAATAAAGCGGCGGAATTAGAAGATCGGCTAGACCGTCTGGTACGGACGCAGATCGATTTCCAAAAAGAGGTTTCGGCTATACGGGCAGAGCTTGCTCGTCTAAAACTCGGGCCGGACAAACCTGCGTCCGAACTGCCTCGGCCATACGCCCAACCGCAGGAAACGACTCCGCCAAAAACGCCGCCGGCTTCCAAGGACGTACGTCCGCGGCCGCCGATCAGACCGATTGAACAGCCGCCTCCCAGCTTTGGCTATTCGGCCGCTCCAAAAAGCGAGTTTAGCCGGACCGACCCGGTTTCGCAGTTCTTTTCTAAGTACACCGAAAACGCCCGTGCCGATCTTGAAAAATTCATCGGTGAAAATCTCATAAGTAAGATCGGAATCCTCGTTTTGATCATCGGTGTCGGGATCGGTGTCAAGTATTCGATCGACAACAACCTCATAAGCCCTCTGACGCGTGTCGTAATTGCCTATCTTTTCGCATTCGGCCTTGTAGGGCTTGCGATAAAACTAAAGCCGAAATACTTAAATTTCAGTGCGGCTCTGTTGAGCGGCGGGATGGCGATAATGTATTTCGTCACCTATTTCGCTTACTCGGCGTATCAGCTAATCGGCCAGATTCCCGCGTTCGTATTGATGGTAATGTTTACGGTGCTGACCGTTGCCGCGGCAATCTTTTACAGCCGGCAGGTAATCGCCCACATCGGCCTGGTCGGAGCTTATGCCGTTCCTTTTTTGCTAAGCACTGATTCGGGCAACTATTTCGCTTTGTTTGTTTACATGGCGGTGATCAACGCTGGAATTCTGGCTGTTTCGGTCAAAAAATATTGGATCCAGGTCTTTTACACCGCTTCGATTTTTACCTGGCTCATTTATCTCGGCTGGGTGGCGACAAAGTACACATCGGCCGACCATTTTGGTTTGGCTCTGGTCTTTCTTGCATTGTTTTTCGGTTTGTTCCTTGCAACTCGGCTTGTCCATGCCGTCGTTCACGACGAGCGCGATTCGACGGAGGCTTTGTTTGCGGTACTTGGGACTACGTTCATTTTCTACGCGTTTGCCTTCGCTGTCTCAGCCGAGTCAGAAACGGCCGCGCAGGCCTTGACGCTTTTCAGTTACCTAGCCGCTATAACCGCAGCACTGCTTTTTCTCTCATTCAAGTTCATCGGCAAGCCGCTTGTTTATCTTGCTTCCGCTTGTGCATGGGCAATTTTTGCGGCATGGTGTGCTGCGAACTACAACGCGACAATCCATTTTGAATTTGTACTTATATTCTCCGGCATTTTCACTGGTCTTTGCATTGTGGCCAGAGTCGCTCAAGTAATCACTGACGATAACCGCCACTCACAAGACGGCTTGATTTACGAGCTTTCAACCGCGTTCATTTTCTACGCGTTCTGCTTTGCGATCTCGAACGGGCAATTATCGGTGCCGCAGACGTGGACGTTCTTTTCGTATTTGGCTGTGATGACAGCGGGTCTGCTGATCGTTTCATTCCGATTCCTGCAGAAGTACGTCGTGTTTCTTGTTTTCGGGCTGACCTGGGGGATTTTTGGAGCGTGGTATCTGAACCGCTATTCTGTCGAAGAGCACTTCCTCATTGCTGCTGTTTTTTCCTCTGTCTTTTTCTCGATCTTTTATCTCTCGACACTTGTTCACCGGCTTGTCGATGAAGATTTCAATTTGATCGAGAACAGTACTCTCGTACTGTCTAATTCGTTTCTTTTTTACGGCATCGGTTACTCGATCCTGAACGGCAATGAATCGACCGCTGGATTACTCGGCCTCTACACGGCGGGACACGCGGCGCTTCATCTGGCAGTGGCGACGATCATTGGAAAAATAAAGCCGGCCGCTGTCGATGTGGTACAGGTTCTCACTGTTCTGATACTGACATTTGCCTCGATAGCGATCCCGGTACAGTTGGACGGAAATCACGTAACAATGGCGTGGGCGATCGAGGCGGCGTTGCTGTTTTGGTTCGGACGAAATCGCAAGATCAAGCTTTTCGAGTATTTTGCGTATCCGGTGATGCTGTTTGCGGCCGGCAGCATGTTCATCGATTGGGTGATGGCTTATGCAAACCGCACGTCGTACCCGAGCGAATTCAACCTTGTCCCATTCGCCAACGGCAATTTCGTAACTGGCCTTGTGTTCATAGCGGCGTTCGTCTTTATCTA
>CADEEU010000109.1:5874-10021 GCA_902826385.1 uncultured Acidobacteriota bacterium
CTACGCGATCAACCGCGACACTGAGAAGGAAGCCGCTATCGATCACGACCTTGTGAAAGGAGTAGGCTATGTCATTGCGTCGGTCGCTCTTTTTTCTCTCTATAACTTGTTCCGAGCCGAGATCGACAATTATTTCCATCTACAGGTGGTAGATTTTAGGACAGCGGGCGGCGAACCGTCGTCGCGCGGGTTTCGCAGTCTCTCACTGTTCAACGCGATATGGCAGATCGACTACGCGATGATTTTTATCGCGGCTCTGGCGTTCGTCAACTCTTTCAGGATTCGATCGAAAACGCTCGGCATTGCAGCCGCCTTGCTTGGAGTTTTGGCTTTGGGTGTCTTCGCGACCATCGGATTGGGGATGTTCTACGACCTAAGGGTTTCTTACCTCGCCGGTGAGGGCGATTGGGCGAACGTTTCGATACGTTATCTTTCCTACGTTGTTGCGGCTGTGTTGATGTTTGCTTTGTATCGCGTAAGTCAGGATGATTGGATCGCCGATCATGTGGATACTTCGGTAGGATCGTACGTATTTGAGGCCGTCTGCTACGGTTTTTGCTTTGTCGTTGCAAGCAGCGAACTGCTTAATCTCATGGCCCAATTCGGTATTCCTGACGGAACGAAACTGGGCTTGAGTATCTTCTGGGGAATTTACGCATTGATGCTGATCGTAATCGGCATTGCGTGGAACAAGAAACATCTTCGCATCGCGGCAATCGCGCTCCTGGCGATCACACTTTTAAAGCTGTTCTTTTACGATGACGCGGAATTGGATACAATTCCGCGAACGATATTATTTGTAAGTCTGGGGTTGACGCTTTTGGTGATCTCGTTCCTGTACAACAAATACAAAGCGATCATTTTCGGATTCGGCGAGAAAACAGGGGAATAATATGAAAACAAAAATAGTAGGTTTGTTTACGGCGATCGTGTTCTGCTTCGTCGCGGCAGACGCCCAGAACCCCGAACCGCCGGTGAATCCTAACTATGATGATGTCCTGGCCAAACGGCTGGGTGCTGACGACCTGGGAATGCGGCAGTACGTGATGTGTTTCCTTAAAACCGGCCCGCTAAAGGTTGACGACGCCGCAAAGCGAAACGAGTTGATGAAAGGCCACTTCGGAATGATCAATCGATTGGCGGGCGAGGGAAAACTGATCATCGCCGGACCGTTCATGGAAGGCGGCGAATTCCGAGGCATTTACTTGTTCGATGTTAAAACGATTGACGAGGCGCAAAAGCTGACCGAAACCGATCCGTCGATAAAAGAGGGCTATTTCAAGGTCGAGTTTATCAAATGGTACGGCTCAGCCGCTTTGATGGAAGTAAATTCGACGCACAAGAAGATTGCAAAAAAGAATCCATAACTTTCAACTGTTAACTGAAGAATTTTCAACTGTTTTGAAAGCTAGGTGAAAATTACATAATTGATAGTTTTTTAGTTCATAGTTGATAGTTTGGTTGCATCGCCAACGAATGAAATCTAACGCCAACCTGCTCATTCTAAACGTCGGCCAGCTAATCACCTGTGCCTCGGACGGAAAACCGAAGCGCGGTGCGGCTATGCGGGACGTCGGGTTGATCGAGAACGGTGGCGTTGCGGTGATCGATGGAAACATCGCCGCTTTTGGAAAGTCGGCCGATGTCGAAGATTCGTTTTGTTCCGACCACACCCTTGACGCTCAGGGCAAAGTGGTCGCGCCTGGTTTTGTCGATCCGCACACGCACATCGTGTTTGCCGGCGATCGGCTGGATGAATTTGAACTAAAGATTGAGGGCGCCGATTATCTGGAAATTCTCGAAAAAGGCGGCGGGATAATTTCGACCGTTGAAAAGACCCGCAACGCTTCGCTCGATGAACTTGTCGATACCGCCGTTGCAAGGTTGGATAAAATGCTGGCGTGCGGCACGACAACTGCTGAGATAAAAACCGGGTACGGCCTGAACACCGAAACTGAGTTGAAAATGCTTGAGGTCATCGCCAAGCTCGATCTTGTACATCCGATCGATATCGTTCCCACGCTGCTCGCGGCCCATGCCTTTCCGCCAGAGTTTCGCGAAGATCGAAATGCCTACGTCGATCTGATCTGCGGTGAGATCTTGCCGAAAGCGTGGGATTGGTACGTCAACTCTCACTTCCGGGCAAAAAAAACGCCCTTCTATGCCGACGTTTTCTGCGAAAAAAACGCGTTCGATCTACAGCAGACAAAAACCGTGCTCGAAACCGCTAAGGCACTTTGGTTCGGCCTCAAAGCGCATTGCGATGAATTTACGAACCTCGGAGCCAGCCGCCTGTCGATAGAGCATGGGGCGACGTCGATAGACCACCTCGATGCGATATCTGACGAAGAGATCGATATGCTTGCCGCGTCCGACACGGTCGGCGTTATCACGCCAACGGTCAATTTCAATCTCGGTAGTGCGCAGTTTGCAGACGCTCGCAGGCTAATAGATTCGGGTTGTGCCGTCGCGCTTTCTACCGATTACAACCCAGGTTCGGCCCCGTGTCCGTCGCAGCCGACAGTTATGGCTATCGCCTGCCGCTATCAAAAATTGCAGCCCGCTGAGGCATTCAACGCCGCCACGATAAACGCCGCATTTGCCATCGGTCAAGGACAGCGGACCGGTTCGATCGAAGAGGGAAAACGTGCGGATATGGTTATTTTTGAAACGGACGACTATCGCCAAATCGCCTATGAATTTGGCGGAAACCTAACAGGTAAAATTATTAAACGCGGTGAAGTGCGTAATCTCAAACTATGAAATCGATCGCCCTTGACGGCGAAAACCTGACATTTGATCAAGTAGTAGCCGTGGCTTATGGCAAGCCCGGCACGCCGGATGTTCGTCTGTCGGACAAAGCCGTCGCGAACGTAAACCGTGCCGCTGCCGCTGTTGACACTCTGCTTGAGCGCGGAGAGATCGCATACGGCATCACGACCGGGTTCGGTGCTTTCAAAGACAAAATAATCAGCCGCGAAGAGGTCGAAATTCTTCAACGCAACATAGTCTTGAGCCATGCCGTCGGGGTCGGGAAGCCGTTCGACACGCCGACAGTCAGGGCGATCATGCTGATTCGGGCAAACACGCTGGCCCGCGGGTTTTCAGGCATTAGACTTGAAACGCTTCAGCTTATTCTGGACTGTCTGAAGCTGGGTGTTCATCCTGTCATTCCGGAAAAGGGAAGTCTCGGAGCAAGCGGCGATCTTGCTCCGCTTGCGCATTTCGCGTGCGTCTTGATCGGCGAAGGCGAGGCGGAAATTGCTGGCGAAACTATAGCGGGCAATGAAGCCTTGACGCGGGCTGGTCTGTCGCCAGTGACGTTGAAAGCAAAAGAAGGCCTGGCCCTTACCAACGGTACGACCGTTATGACGGCAGTCGGTTTGCTCGAAACTGCGCGGGCGATCAAACTTGCCGAGCTGGCCGACATATCCGGCTGTCTCAGCCTCGAGGCTCTTAACGGTACCATTTCAGCCTTCGACGATCGAATTCATCAGCTTCGTCCACACCCAAGACAAATCGAGTGCGCTAGAAATCTCAGGTCGATTCTGGACGGCAGCGATTTCGTCCGCGGATTCGAACCTACTAACGTACAGGACGCGTACACGCTTCGCTGCATTCCGCAGGTCCACGGCGCCTGCCGCGACGCGGTTGCGTACGCGGAATGGCTTCTGAAACTGGAGCTGAACTCGGTCACAGATAACCCGTTGATCTTCGTGTCGGAACCGCCTCCGTCAGGCGGCGGCCAGGATATTTCGATTGAGGTCATATCGGGCGGCAACTTTCACGGAGAGCCGCTCGCTCTCGCGTTCGACTACCTGACCATCGCACTTTCCGAGCTCGGCAATATTTCCGAACGCCGAATCATGCGGCTGACTGACGAAGCGTCCAACGCACACGTATTGCCCGCGTTTCTTACTGAGAACGGCGGCCTAAACTCTGGCTTTATGATCGTGCAATACACGGCCGCGTCACTTTGCACAGAGAATAAAATTCTGTCGCACCCAGCCAGTGTTGACACGATCCCGAGCTCAGCCAACGTGGAGGACCACGTTTCAATGGGGCTGACGGCCGGGCTAAAGCTGCGACAGGTTGCAGAAAATCTTGAAACTATCCTTTCCCTCGAACTCTTGTGTGCGGCCCAGGG
>CADEEU010000110.1 GCA_902826385.1 uncultured Acidobacteriota bacterium
ATCTCTTGCGATTCCACACGCCCTGATGGTCGGATCTTTGGCGTAATCCATCTGCGTGATTGGATTCCGGCGGTTTATCACCTGTCTCGCGTTAAACCCGTAACCGTTTTTGCACGGATCGCACGAATAGAATTTGGAGACGTTGTCGCGAAGCTCGTCCCACGTCGGTTTTTTGGTCAGCCATTCGTCCGAGATCACTTTGTGCCAGATCAGATACTGCTGAAATCCGCCGCTCCATTCCCAGTTGTTGCTTAGGAAAATTACCGCTTTCATCTGCCGGTTTCCCATCTCGGCTAGTACCAGGTCGAGTGCCCCAAGGGCTCCGAGGCTGAGCGAATCCGCTTCGTGCAGCCACGGCCCGACGCGTTCGACTCCGTTCATCGGTCCCGAACCTTCGGCCCCGGCAAGCACACGCAGGTTCGTCACACCGTGAGCTTTCAGAAAATCAAGCTCTTTCCTGAGCCGCTCGACACCGCGTTTCGGATCTTTCTCACGCCCGAGCAAGCTGCCGTACCAATAGTTTGCTCCAATGAAATAGTAAGGCTTGTTGTTGAGAATTAATTGATGGCCTTTGACCGATACGAACCCGCGAGGTTGAGCAACGGCAGTGCTTAAACCAAAGACCAGGAGAATGATCCAGACAGAAACGCGGCTATGCATGCCGAAAAGAATAGCCCAGAAATGCGAAATCTGAAATGTTTAAATCGCCGATACTTAAAAGCGGCGTCAGCTCTTTAACTCGGAAACCTGCGGGTCGGGCTGCGGCTCTTTCTTTTGTTTCACCACATAATTTGTCTTCGCCCGTACAACCGAGCGAGGACGGGAGACTTGGATCTTTATCGATTTTCGCTCGCCGGGAATGCGGTCGGTGTTGGCGTAATAACCCACCGAGTAACGACGGCGAAGCTCTTCGGCAACGCCTGAGAACGAGGCTTCCAGGTTCGTAAGCGAATCGGCTTCGAATATGCGGCCGCCACTGTTTGCGGCCAGGGCTTCAAGATAAGTTTTGCCCCGGGCGTATTCGGCGGCACTCGAACCGCGCAGGCGGACGGAAACTCCGGGCGGAAACTGCATTCCCGGCAAGGCGGCGATCTGCGGGCCGCCCTGCATGGATTCCTGCGTGTCGTAGCGGATCGGGTAAAACAATGCGTCGATCTCTTCAACCCCCGCGACGGTCGATTGATAACTCGCTCGCCGCGACGTCGTGTCGACACCGTCTGTGAACAAAACCACGGCTTTACGCCCCGGCGTATTTACCATTTCGAGCCCGGACACGGCGTCCACCGCGTCGTAAAGACTGGTGCCGCTGCCGAAATTCGCTTTGTAAATAGCGGCGTAGAGCGTCTTTTTATCGTTTGTCGGTTCGCACAAAATCTTTGGCCGCTGATCGAACGCGACGACCATAACCTGGTCTGCCGGCCTCAGCTGATTCACAAACGTCAGTGCCGCGTAATGTATCTCGTCGATCTTGTATTTGGTCGACGGACTGGTGTCTATCATCAAGATGACGGTGAACGGCGTTTCCTCGGACTGAAAATAGGTGATCGCCTGCGGCACACCATTCTCGAATATCTTGAAATCTTTTTTCTTTAGGCCGGGAATGAATCGACCGTTACGGTCCATGACGGACACCGGAGTCGTAACCAGATCGGTATCGACAGTGATGATCTCATCATCATCTTTTTTCAACGCTTTTTGGGCGGCGGGCGATGGCGGAGGCGGCGGAAGCGTAGTCGAATCGCCCAATGCCGGAGCCCGTTTGGGCGTCGGGGAATCGTTTTCAATCGTCGGCTTCTGTTTCGGCCGGGCCGCTCGCCGATTGTTTTGTGCCAAGACTGACGAACCCGCAAAACAAGCAAGGATTAAGGCAAAAAGGATTCTCTTATTCATGGGCAAACCTCCGGGACGATGGATGTGCTGGTTGGTATCGGAATTTGAGGGAAAGAAAACAGGGAAAGTATCGCAAAGAATCGGCGCAAATCAATGCCGCCGCCAAGCGGAAGCGACATGATAGGACCACAGGCAGCGTTATAAAATATCAACACCGCAAAACCTAAGTCGGACGGCCCTGAGGCACCGAGCCGTATCTAACAAACAGTTCTCGCTTTCACGAAAATAGTACACCGTTCGGCAGCAATTTGTGACATCAAACTTGATACGCTCGAACCCGTCTTACGGTTACAGCGGTTGTCTGAAATAAGCGAATAATATCCGCCAGTGATCTGTACTTTAGATTGTTTGTGATGAACTTCACTTAATGCATTACGTCCTGTTCAAATTAAACTGCGGTACCGAATAAGGTTACGCCGGGTTCCAATACGAAGACCGTCAATTTCCTCTCAGGTTAAACGACAGGGTCCAATCATTTATACTCAATTTCAGTGAAAGATTTTGTAAATGTAATCGGCGGCGGACTTGCCGGCGTCGAAGCCGCGTGGCAGGCCGCCGAGGCCGGGGCGAAAGTGCGTTTGTATGAAATGCGGCCCGTGCAGCAGACGCCGGCGCATCGGACGGACAAGTTGGCGGAGATCGTTTGTTCGAACTCGCTGAAGACGGACGAACCGGGGTCGGCACCGTATTTGTTAAAGGAAGAGTTGCGACGCGGCGGTTCGATGGTGATGGAAGCGGCTGCTGCGACACGCGTTCCGGCTGGGGCGGCGTTGTCGGTCGATCGGATAAAGTTTGCGGAGTTTGTCACTGAACGTATAGAAAAGCATCCGAATATTGAAATCGTGCGCGAGGAAGTGAGAGAAATCCCCACCGGCGGACGGGGCGTCGGCGTTCCGACGATCCTTGCGACCGGGCCGCTTACTTCGGACGCGTTGACCGCGGAGATAATGCGGTTTACGGGCGACGATCAGCTTTATTTTTACGATGCGATCGCGCCGATCGTCGCGGCGGATTCGATAGATATGTCGATCGCGTTCAAGGCGGCACGATACGACAAGGGCGGCGACGATTACATCAATTGTCCGATGAATCGTGATCAGTACGAGACGTTCATCGCGGAAGTGCTGGCCGCAAAGTCGGTTCCGCTCAAACGCTTTGAGGAAACACACTGGTTCGAAAGCTGCCTGCCGATAGAAGAGATCGCCCGACGTGGGCCCGAGACGCTGCGGTTCGGGCCGATGAAGCCGAAAGGCCTGCGCCACCCGAAAACAGGCGAAGAACCGTATGCCTGTGTACAGCTAAGACAGGAAAACCTGATGGCCGATGCCTACGGAATGGTCGGTTTTCAAAACCATCTGCGATATGGCGAACAGGCCAGAGTTTTAAGGCTGATCCCCGGTTTGGAAAACGCGGAGTTTTTACAGTACGGCCAGATACACCGCAATACATTCATTAATTCGCCGAAAATTCTAAACGAAACGCTTGCCACAAAGGCCGATCCACATTTGTTTTTCGCGGGCCAGATAACTGGCGTTGAAGGGTATGTCGAATCGGTCGCGACCGGATGGTTAGCGGGAATAAATGCCGTGCGCGTATTGCGAGATCAGCCGATGATAACTGCTCCGCCGACATCCGCCATCGGTGCGTTGTGCCGGTATGTATCGAACGTGGAAACTAAGAATTTCCAACCTGTGAACATCACATTTGGATTATTGGAACCGCTGCCCGTTGAACTCAGGAAAAAACACCGCAACAAACGCGACCGGCATGAGGTGCAGGTTGAACTGGCGTTGAAGGATTGGGATGAGTTCATCGGCACTTCTGGGATAGTTGCTCTTCCGTCGGGAATTAGCCGAATGAGTGCAGAGGTAAGGTAGAGATTGAACTAATAAATTTGTTTAAGTTATGAATCCAGAGCCGCTGAAATTTCTGCATTCTGAAGCCGCACTAATCGAATTGAAGCTAGAGTATTTCAGAAGAGTTTCGACCGAAGATTTGATCGGGTCTCTGAAACCCGAAACGGCAAATGCATTGAAAACAAAACCAGATGGTACGATAATGGACGGTCATCATCGCATCAAGGTTTTGCTTGAGCGAGGTATAAAAGTTGACGAACTTCCCCGCGAAATCTGGGAGAGGGTGGAATGAATTCCGATATTTTCTGGACAAACGAAAGACTTCCTGGACGCATAGCACTGCTTGCAAGACCGCGGGGAGGCGATTGGCTTGAAAACGAAGTCACCGCGTGGGCCGACAATGGAATCAACGTCGTCGTCTCGATGCTTGAAGAGTCGGAAATACGGGAGTTTGAACTTCAACGGGAGGCTGAGTGGTGCGTTGCAAACAATATTGAATTCCTATCTTTTCCCGTGGCCGACAGAGGGGTTCCTGCGATGAACAAACGCCTTCTGACTTTAACTAGCGAACTAAGAACAGCGATTCTGGCTGGCAAGAGCGTTGGCATTCACTGTCGGCAAAGTCGCGGACGAGCGCCTTTGCTTGCTGCGGCTTTGATGACCTTGTTCGGCGTCGAACCTGTTGACGCATTGCGACAGCTAAGTCTCGCCCGTGGTCTCGAAGTCCCGGAAACGACCGAACAAATGGAATGGGTCAAGAATTTTGCGGACCAGGCTGCGTTGACTCTGTCTTAAAACGTCTAGAAATCTGGGATGCATGGATCGAAACCGTGAACGGCCGGTCGATGCATCCCAAAATACTTGCAAAAGAGAGCTACTGAGCGGCGGCCTTTGCGAACAGCTGTTCGGAAGCCATCGCGGTTCCCTTTATCCGCGATTCGATCTTCTGAAACGCGATGTCGCGGGCCACGTCGGGCGAACCGTGTTTTGGCTTGACGTCGATGCTGAACGGCGAAAAGCCGCAATCGTCGGTTGAACCCAATCGATCGACCGGAATGTACTTGGCCGCAAGCAGCAGATCGTCACGGACTTCTTCGGCTGTCTCGACGCGAGGATTCTGCGGATTTATGACGCCGATAAAGCAAACTTGCTTAACTCCATTGGCGTCTTCACGGCTGTGTTCGCCGAGCATTTTGTACACCTTTTCCTTGTCGGGCTCACTGGCGAGCTGGATCAGAAAATAACCGGCGTTCATTTTGAACATGCTCGGCAGCAGTTCCGCGTAATCAACATCGGCGCTGTGGGTCGAATCACAGTCGCCGCCCGGGCAGGTGTGAATACCGATATCCTTCCGCTCCTCGGCAGTAAACCGATCTAAAACGCGGTTGTTGAGATCGATAAAGCCTTCGAGCATTCCGCGTCCGGTCCACGGGTTGTTCGGGTCGTTGCGGCAAGCCAGCCGTCCTTCGGTAAAATCGATCGAGACGCGTTTTGCACCCGCGGCAAAACATTTGCGAATGTCCTTTTCGCATTCATCGACCAGATCGCTCAAAAACTGTTCACGTGTGTAGCCGGGAACTTCACCGTCAAGCGGATAGAGCAAGGCAAGCATCGAAGGCGCGATCACCGCCTGTTTCAGCGGCTTTGAAGCCTGCGGGACGGCCTTTTCGAGATAATCGGCCGCGTAGGTTTTGTACCTGAACGGGCCGCCCGTCAGCCGAGGAAGCTGCCGATGATGACCGTCGGTAAATATCGCAAAATACTGGCCGTCGCCGGCAAGGTTTTCTGCGAGGCCGGTACCGGCAAGGGTGTCCGTCAATGGATACGTGGCAAAGCTTGACGCCCGCTGTTCGCCGTCCGAGTTGATCGGCGAGCCCGTCGCTTCCATGCGTTTGATGGAATCGAGACAAGCGGCGTCCTGCTCCGCCACGAGTTCCGCCAGTGATATTTTCCCTGCGTCATAATCTGCGAAGGCAGCCTGAAGTTTAGCGGGTCGCGGAAGCGATCCGACCGGTTCGGTTGGAATCATCGCTTATTATCCTCCTCTTAAATTGTCTAACTTGGTTGTGGAACCTTAGTATAGACCTTTGGTACGGCAGTGCAAGGCATTTCTTGAAAGTGCCGTTCTTAAACTTTAATGCGTTCCTTAATCACCTTTCTTCTTATTCCTCTCCTATATGGTCGGGCTTGTCTCGACCACCGAAGGAGCGGAATAAGACGAAAATGAAAGGAAAGAAAGATAAACCCATGACACAAATTTAGGACGACGGATTGAACCGCCAGCGCGAACTCAGCGGGTAAACCATGGAATCATCTGCAATATTTATTGTTCTCGCAATCCTCGTCGTTGCCCTCCTATATTCATCGGTCGGTCACGGAGGTGCGTCGGGCTATTTGGCGGTGATGGCGTTTTTGGCTGTGGCACCGGAGGGTACGCGGCCGACGGCGTTGGTTTTGAACTTGTTTGTGGCATCGATCGCGACCCTGCAGTTCTGGCGGGCAGGACATTTTTCGTGGCGATTGTTTTGGCCGTTTGCGGTTACGTCTATTCCGTTGGCGTTCGTTGGCGGAATGATCGTGCTTCCGACGACTATCTATAAAATAGTGCTAGGGCTGGTGCTGCTGTTTGCAGCGTTTCGGCTAGCTTGGAAACTTGCCTCTGATGATAACCAGATCAAAGAGCCGAAGTTGTGGTTGGCTCTGATTATCGGCGCCGGTATTGGGCTGTTATCCGGTTTGGTCGGCGTCGGCGGCGGCATATTCTTGACACCGGTCCTGCTGCTGATGCATTGGTCCCTGACGAAAACGGCGGCCGGCATTTCTGCACTATTTATCTTCGCGAACTCGGCGGCAGGTTTGGCTGGCCGACTGTATGACAAGCCAACCGAGTTTCAGGCAATGCCGGTCGATGTCTGGTTTTGGATCATTGCGGCAGTCGTCGGAGGCCTGATCGGCTCGCTGCTTGGTGCCACGAAGTTCGATTCGCTGACACTGAGGCGAGTCCTCGCCGCCGTTTTATTGTTTGCGGCGGTCAAATTGATCTTTGTGTAACTTACCAACGCTGGAAACGTTCATCTATCGGCCGTTTAACAATCAAAATTAGTTGATAGTTTAATAGATAATAGTTGATAGTTTAGGAGTGCCACCCGAAACGGTTCAGGCATACAATTTCGAAGATTCGTAATCAAACATCGTGATGTTCCCCAACTGATGAAATTCGCGATCCTCACAATTTTACTGCTGGCGGTATCTGTTTCCGCCCAATCGGGACGCGTAAAGCCGCCGGACCCGCCAACGCCGACTCCAAAACCCGCCAGCAAATTGCCGGTAAAATACAACCCCACGCGCATACCCGAGGAACTGACCGGTCCCGTGCCGACACCGACGCCTACGCCGAAAACCTCCAACGATGACGACGTAATCCGCGTCGACTCGACACTGGTACCGATCCCTGCAACGGTCCTCGGTCCTGACGGCCGGTCGATAGCGACTCTTAAACTCGAAGATTTTGAGCTGAGTATCAATGGCAAACCGGCCGAGATCAGCGACCTTTCGCGTTCGGAAAGCCCGATCCGGCTGGCGATGCTGTTCGATAATTCTTCAAGCGTAACGCTGGCCAGGGAGTTTGAGAAGAAAGCCGCAGTTAGATTTTTTGACCGAATGCTGCGGCCCGAAAAAGACCTGGCCGCGTTGTTTAGCGTTGCCACCGGTACGCGTTTGGAGCAGGGTCTAACGAGCGAGGTCGGAATGCTGACCAGAGCGATCCAGGCTTTTCCTGCACCGGAAGGCGCGACCGCTTTGCTTGACGGGATCATCAAAGCTGCGGACTATCTGGGCGAAGTTCAAGGCCGACGCGTGATCATAATCGTCTCCGATGGTGAAGATACGTACAGCGATTCCTCACTTGAACAAGCCCTGCGTGCTTTACAGGTGGCGAACTGTCAGGTCTACGTCGTAAAGACTACGGATTTCGAAAATTTCGTCCGTACGAAATCACGCGCCGGCAACGCAAATATTCACCAGCTCGCAGCTGAACGCCGCATGCTCGAAATAGCCGCCCAAACCGGCGGCCGCGTTTACTCGCCGATCGACGAAAAAGAGCTCGACGAAGCTTTTCGCCAAATCTCCGCGGAGCTTTCGCAGCAATATATTCTCAGCTACTATCCTGATTCGACCATAGAAAGACGCGGTGAGTTTCGCGAGATCGCGCTCACGATCAAAAATCGGCCTAATGTAGATGTGCGAACGCGCAAGGGTTACTACGTTCCGAAGAAATAGTTCAGAGTTCAAGCTTTAGCTTGCTTCTTCAGTCTTGTAGAATCGCGTTTGATAGGCACGAGTAGGCGTGATCTCTGAACGAAATGCTGCAAAATCTGATCGATCAATTTCTCGAACACCTAACTCACGAGCGAAACATGAGCCCGCACACGCTTCGCAATTACGCGAGTGATCTGGCCCAATTTCGTGATTATCTTTGTTCGATAGAAAAACGCAACGATGTCGCTGTTACGGACATTGATCGTCTGACCATCCGCGAATGGATGGCGTCGCTGCACAACGATCATAAAAAAACGTCCGTCGCGCGGAAGCTGGCAAGCCTGAGGACGTTCTTCCAGTTTCTTATCCGCGAAGGCGTCGTTGAGGTAAATCCCGCAAAGCTTGTTGCAACGCCGAAGATCGAACGCAAGCTGCCGAATCATCTTTCGATGGAAGACGCCGTCCGATTTATCGAGACGCCCGATACAAACACCGATCTCGGCCGTCGCGACCGCGCGATAATCGAATTTCTTTATGCTACGGGAATTCGTGTGGGTGAACTGGTGAGCATAAATTTGAAGGACATCGATTTCCGTGAACGCCTGGTCCGCGTCACGGGCAAGCGAAAAAAACAGCGCATCGTTCCCTTTCACGAACACGCGTTGCAGGCGTTGATGCATTATCTAGCGGAAACGCGTCCGGCGTTTTTAAACAACGCCCCTCTCGCGGCACGCGATGACCAAGCGGTTTTCCTGAATTATCAAGGCACGCGCATTACCACGCGAAGCGTCGGCCGGATGATCGACAAATACATCAAACAATGCGCCGACATCCACGATATCTCTCCGCACAGCCTGCGTCACTCTTTCGCCACGCACCTTCTTGATCAAGGCGCCGACCTCCGCGACATCCAGGAACTGCTCGGCCACGCCCTGCTGTCAACGACGCAAATTTACACGCAAGTTTCAATGGAAAAAATGATCGCGGTTTACGATAAGGCTCATCCCAAGGCTTGAATCCGCTCCTGCGCTTAAAAGACGTACAAACGTGATAAAATAGGGTTCTGGGGAAAAGAAAGCAATGAGCCAGAACATCCTGACAATTGAATACAGTGACGATTTGCTTTTTAAGCTAGGTCTTTCACGGGAAGGATTTTCTAATGAAGCTCGCATGCTTCTCGCGGCCAAGTTATATGAACTCGGCCGACTATCTTCCGGCGAGGCGGCTCAATTTTCTGGGAAGAGTCGGGTTGAATTCTTGTTTGCGTTGGGTCAACTCGGCATGCCTATGAGTAATCTGCGCCCGGAAGACTTGGATCAGGAGCTGAATTTTGCCCTCGATGAATAGACGCATAGTTCTTAACACCGGTCCGCTCATCGCCTTGGGCAAGGTACCGGCATTTGAGTTAATAAGAAGGCTCCAAATAGATTTCTTCACTACTGAGCAGGTCGCATCTGAAATTTCAATCGGAATTGAAATGGGATATTCCGTTGACATGCCTGCATGGATCAAGGTCCTGCAGCTTTCTTACACGACGTCAATATTGACACTCGCTAATCTGGATTTAGGCGAGGCGTCGGTTATCGAGGCGGCCTTACAGCAAAAGACTTACAGCAAAAGATTGGAACCGTTTGTATTGACGAGTTAAAAGGAAGAAGGGCGGCAGCCGCCTCGGGCTTAAGAGTTGTCGGATCACTAGGACTATTCGGGTTGCTAAAAAAAAGCGGAATTGTGCCTAAGATAAGACCACTTATTGATAAAGCTCAGGCTAACGGAATCTACTACGATAAGAACTTGTTGAGCTTTTTCTGTCCGATCACGCCGAATAGCTCTTAGTTTCTCTCGCGAGACTCTGCACTTTATGAAGAACCAGATAGCCCTTATTATCTTTGTATGCTTTTTTTCGTTTGCGGCACTCGGACAAATACCCAGGAAAAACATTGAGTCGATTCGTGAAATTTGTAAGGCAACTAATGCACAGATCGCCGAGATG
>CADEEU010000111.1 GCA_902826385.1 uncultured Acidobacteriota bacterium
TCTGCCGAATATGATCAGCGTTGCGGCACTCGACCGGACTGATTCTCTGGCCTCGTTTTCGAATTATGGGGTAAGAACGGTTCACGTCGCTGCTCCGGGACGCGAGATTGTTTCGACATGGTTGAACGACGCTTACCGTGAAGCTTCGGGTACGTCGATGGCAACGCCGTACGTTTCCGGCATCGCCGCCTTGATCGTAGCGAGCGAGCCGAACATCTCGGTAGAAAAACTGCGTGAGCGGATAATCAAGTCGGTAGATAAAATAGATTCGCTCAACGGAAAAACCGTCAGCGGCGGCCGTATAAACGCTGCCAAGGCGCTTGGATTGAAATAGAATCGTCAGGATTTTCTTCTTGATTTCCTCTCCGTCATCTTATTCCGTGGTTCAATCTCTTAACCACCGAATAAGGTGAACGTTTTCGTCGGTAAACTTACGGAAAACGTGCGAACGTAAAAAACAGAACAAGACTATCTTTGAAAAGCTCCGTAAATCGGGGCTTTTGCTTTTGGCACGGCCTTTGCTTTCAGCCAATATGCAATGCCTGGTCATTGCCTGAGACTAATAAAAGTTGGAGAAACAAATGAACAAGATCAAAAGTTTGGTAGCGTTAGCAGCATTTTCTTTATTAATTTTGGGCTTACCGGCAATTGCTTCGGCACAGTGGAACGGCGGCTACGGAAATGGCGGCTACGGCAATGGTGGTTACGGCAATGGCAATGTTAAGTCCACGGTTAAAAATCTGAAGAACCGAGCCAAGACATTTGAGAACGCAGTCGATCGGTATGACGATCGTAACGACGATGACGATGATGACCGTTACAACAACGGACGTTATGGCGGCTGGGGCGGCAACAACAACGGTAATTACAACAGCGGCAATCTCGAACGTCTTGCCGACCAGTTCAAGAACGCGACAGACGATCTTGAAGATGCATTTGGCAACGGCCGCAACATGAACAACAGTGCAGACGAAGCACGGCGCGTTCTGGACATCGCATCGCAGATCGACCGCGAAGTAAACCGCTCGCGTTCCGGCAGCAACAACATCCGTAACCAGTGGAACAGCATCCGGTACGACCTTGACACGCTGGCGAATGCTTATGGTTACAACACCAACAACCGTAACAACCGCCGCAACCGCAACGGAAGCTGGAGAAACAATATCCCGTTCCCGCTGCCCTTCTAACGGAACTCAAAAGCCGTACACAGTTAAATTTATCAGGAACAGCGGTTTCGTTCCGGTCCGGGCCTCGTCGAGGCCCGGACTTTTTTGCGTTCGGAGTTCACGCTTCAGCGTGCATCTCGCTTAAGATTACAAATTGAAGTTCTACCTCTGAACAGTATATGCCCGGAACACTTTATCTAGTCGCGACGCCCATCGGAAATCTGGCCGATATGTCCTTTAGGGCGATTGAGGTGCTCAAATCTGTTGAACTGATCGCATGCGAAGACACGCGGCATTCGCTGAAATTACTGAACCATTACGGGATTAAGAAAAAGCTTCTCAGCTATCACGAACACAATGAAAATGAGCGGTCGGAAGAGTTGGTTAAACTTTTCGAAAGCGGAGCTTCCATCGCGCTGATTTCAGATGCGGGTACACCGGCGATAAACGATCCCGGGTTTGTGATCGTAAAAAAAGCGGTCGAGGCGGGCATCAATGTGATATCTATTCCTGGTTCCGTGGCGTTTGTAAATGCGGCTATCGTCTCCGGCCTTGCGACAGATTCTTTATTCTTCGGCGGTTTTCTTCCGTCTAAATCCGGCGAACGGCGGCGGCGGCTTTTGGAAATAAGCGGCGTGCCCGCGACTCTTATTTTCTACGAATCTCCGCACCGGCTTGTGCGTTCGCTTTCGGATTGTCTTGAAATTTTAGGCGACCGGCCGGCCGCGGTGGCCCGCGAGCTCACCAAACTGCATGAGGAAGTAATTCGCGGAACATTAAATTCCCTTGCGAGCCATTTTTCCGATGCAAATCCGAAAGGCGAATTCGTTCTAGTCATAGACAGAGCCGGTGAGCCGACGGCGGCAAGAAAAGATTCGCTGTCCGAACGGATTGCGGAGCTCGAAGCCGCGGGCATGGAACACAAAGCCGCGTTAAAGACGGCGGCAAAAGAATTCGGCCTTAGCCGTTCTGAGGCGTATCGACGCCTGCAAGGTTCGGGCGATAAATAAAGGGAACTTTTTCTTACTGGCGGTGTCTCTAAGGTTTAGATTTATTTTTCGGACGAAGCAACTAAACCGATGGTTGCCGAGTCTGAGAAATAGCGCGCTAAACCGAATTATTCAAGATAGGAGTTTCACATATGCTGAGGTTTCTCTTTTCCGCCGGCGCCGTATTTATTCTTGTTCTTTCAATGTGTTTGCTCCCACAGACGGCATCCGCCCGCCGGTGCGGGATGAAGATGCCTGAGACGCTGCTTGCCCTGTATCAGAACAGCGACGCAATTTACATCGGCACGTACGACAAAACACTCGACGGCGAAGTGGTCGAAGACACTGCCGATTATTCCGCCGTCGCAATTCACAAACATTTCACTATCACATCGACGCTCAAGGGAGTTAACCGCAAATTTTTCGTTCTGGACGACCGCGACTATCGTTATAAGAACGTTGCGCCGGAACCTGAAGCGGCAGTTTCGGAAGACGGTGCGGAAAACAGTGCCGTTGAAGAAGAAGTAGTCTACACCGGCGAGGAAGAAGAAGATTTTTCAACTCCGTTAGAAAGCGGCGACAACGTGCTTTTGTTCCTTAGAAACGGGGATGAGGGAACGCCGGTGCTTACCGACTATGTCGACGGCATTAAGAAACTCCCGGCGGAATCGATAGCGGTTTACGAAGCTCGTATAAAAGATCTTAGTTCGATCTTTGCCGCCAAAAAAGTTAGTGAAGCACGCATTCTGGACTGGCTGATCCGCTGTGCCGAAGATCCGGCGACGCGGTGGGAAGGCACTTACGAGTTGCTGCAAGGCGTGCGTATTCAAAACGCCCAGGAACAGGCCGCCGAGCGTCGAAAAGAGCGTCAGGCCAAAGGATTGCCGCCTGAGGAAGAAGCCGTTGAAGAGGAAATCGGCGAGCCGGACGAAGCGGAATCGCGGCCGTCCAAAAATGTCGACGTAAGCAAGTTCGTAAAAATGCTCGACACGAACCATAAGCAAACGCTGGCCAATATTCTGCTCAATCCGAAGTACGAAAAGACGCAGGCGAACGGCAAAAGCAAAGAGATCGCCGGCGACCGCGAGCTTATCGAGCTCGTATCTTTCTGGGGCGATCCGCGATTGCTCGGATTTCTGTTGGACAAGCTGCGGGCCGGTTCCGATGACCCCGAGTACGCCGCCGGAACAATGGCAACGATCGCCGAGATACTTGGCGATGACGAAGCCGAATCGATCGCAAGCAAGTATTCCAGTAATGCTTACGAAGAGGGCGACGCCGTAGTTGAGGAAGAAGATTCTGACGAAGAAGAAACCGGGCAGATTGCTGCTCCGGTGGATGTGGATGAGAGTCCGGTTCCGGAAGATTCCGAACTTCCGGCGGAAGGCATTCCTGCGGAAGCTCCCGACAAAAAAAGTCCCGCTGGTGTTCCCGCGGTGGACGACAAAATACTTGCGAAAAAACAGACTTACAAAGAGCTTCGTACCGAATTGATGCAGAAGTTTTTAGCTCGATGCGAAACGGTAATTGCCGAACAGGATGCGGCAAAAATCGCAAAAGCTGAACATTAGACAACCTTACCCCGACTCGTGCCCATCTAACACGAACAGTTGCACGTTCCTAAAGGTGTGACGGCCCAGCAGATTTAGCGGTATCGAATTTGTTGGGTCTTTTTCTGTTTTCCGTTAGGGAAAAATACGATTCCGAACAAGGGAGTTTTTTAAATTTATGAAGAAAGCAATTTTGGCAATTACATTGGCGGCGGCAACATCGCTGTCCGCATTAGCACAGGCGACGCCTGTCGACGAAAACAAAAAGGCTGAATTATTTATCGGCTATTCCAACGGCCAGGTTGACACCGGGCTTGACAGCGGTTCATCGGTCAACGATTTTTTCGAAGACCGTGCGACCTTTCACGGATTTAATGTTTCCGGAGTTTACAATCTGAACCGTTATTTCGGTGTAAAAGGAGATATCTCAGGCACCTACAATAACAAACGTTTTGACGGCGACATCAGTGTCGGCGGCACACCCGCGGCGATCGGCTTTGATACGAAAAGCTCGCTGTACAATTTCCTGGGCGGCGTTCAGGTAAAGGACAATGCCAAATCGGGAACTTTCAAACCGTTCGCTCATGCACTGGTAGGTGCGGGACATGCCAGAACGAAGATCACTAATTTTACCTGTACGCCGGGCACACTTTGTGCGGCGGTGGTACGGCCTGATGAAACGTTCAGCGATACAGGCGTAGCCGGAGCCTTCGGCGGCGGCCTGGATGTTCGCCTGAGCGACAAAATTCAGATCCGCGCGTTCCAGGTAGACTACAACCCGATCCGCATCGACGGCAACACCGGCCATAATGTCAGATTCGGCGCCGGTATCGTATTCTAAAAAACACGCCTGCCTTTGGCAGCATAATAAAAAAGCCGCGAGCGACAATAGATGGCTGCCCGCGGCTTTTTTTTGCGTTCAATCTGTCGGTTTAAGAAACCGTGACGGGATAATTTGGCGAGAAATTTCCGTATTCTTCGTTCTTTTTGATGAACACGGCGCGGATGAATCCTGTTTCGGGCGTGTTCGGGGCGGCGGTGTTGATCTGAAAACCGCCCGGAGTTTTAGTCAGGAAAGCGACGGCTGCAAATTCTCCGCCCGTCTTTGAGTATTCAACACGCAGAGCGTCCATACCCTGCAAACTGCCTGAAATACTGACCGTATTTCCGTTGACAACGGTCGCGCGCAAACGCGGCGTAACGTCAGAAGCCGGACGTGCGGTTCCTTCAACTCCGACAATTCCAAGATCTTCGCCAATCGCCATTGTGTAACCTGGCGATGAAACTATCCGCGCGCGAAGTTTGAAGAAAAGTTTCAGGCTGCCCACTTTGTAGGACGGCGATCCGCCTGATGAAAACGCGGGTGGAGCAGGAGCATTCGTTCCTTCGAGTTCACCGTTCAAAACAAGATCGCGCCACTGCGTAATGGCAAGCATGGTCGTGCGGCAGTTTTCCGCATAACTTAGCGATCCGGCAATGGCTTCGCAAAGCTGTTGGGCGTCCGCGATGTCCGCCGCCGACAGGCCAAGGGCCTCCGCGTAGTTTCCTATTTTCGCTTGAAAGTTCTGAACCGTCATTGCCTGTTCGGACAAAATGGTCGGCCACCAAAATTTTTTTGCCATTTGTTTGTCTCCTGATTGTGAGTGTTAAGAGTCGGGCGGAAAACAAGCCTGCGGAGGAGTTTGAAGCGTTCAGCCGTCGCAAGATTAGGGAGCCTCCGACCGAACTCAGCTTCAATTATATGTCCGTAGGCGACGAATTTCAACAATTTTATCTTTGCGCCCGAAAATCGCGGCCCGGCGTCATCTAAAGCTTTCAAAATTTGTCCCCGCGAAAACTGTCCGCCTCTAAATTCCAACTATCCGTGCCTGTTAGAAAGCCGATTTTCATTTCAAGAAAACTATTTTTCATTCAAAGAGAACTTTCCGGCCCGCAAAGAGCTCTTTTTTACGCAGAAAGAATTCTTTTTCTTATGGAAAGAAGTTTTTTTCTTTCTCCGAGAGAGTTTTATCTCATCCCGACAGTTCTTTTTCTCCGTCAAAGAAAGCTTTTTTTCATCAAAAGAATTCTTTTTTCCGCTCTCACAATTCTTTCCCTCATCCCGAGAAAGCTTTTCCTCACTCTGAGAAAACTTTCTCAGATTCCGGGAAAACTTTTCCCCACGAAAAGCTCGCTCTATTTCACCCCAAATCGCCGCGAGCGTTCAAAATAAGTCGTTATTTCTCTAGTTAGCCCAATAAATCAAAGTGTTTTGAGGACGATGTGTATTTTTATATTGACAACTGTTCAAAAAAGAGAATATTCTCATTTCCAATTTCTTAATCTCACTAATTGAAAAGCATAAATTCAGTCGCGTTATGACTGCTAACTTCCACAGACCGGTTAAGGTTTCTCGTCCATTACGTACGTCGAGCTAAGTATCTACTTGGCCGGCGTTTTTTGTTTTTGGCTTGGTCGTCAGTTCAAAAAAGTGAGTAATCAATATGTCAAACGAAAAGATCTCCTGCCTCTCACGCCTTTCGAAGAAATTTGTTTGTATTCTGCTGATCGTCAGTTTTCTTGCTCTGTCCACACCGGCCGCCCCTGAAACCGTTTCAGGAATGGCCGTCAATTCGTGGCAGGAGCTGAGGTTCCGGTTTCTTTCGAGCCAATTGGCTATCGACGGGCCGACATGGTTTGCGGCTTTGTTTACCGCACGGGCTAAAGCCGATGACACGCAGCGAATTTCGTATATCAGAATTTACCCTGGCCCGCTGACGCTTCAAAGAGGTCAGGAAGCCGTATTTTCGGCTGTAGCTTATGATAGTAACGATGACGCTCTGAGCGGGATCAATTTTCGTTGGACAACGCGGGACCCTTTGTCAGACAGAGTTGGCGGCAGCATCCTTAATTCCGTTTATAAGGCCGACAGGATTGGAAGCTTTCTCGTAAAAGCAAGCGCAGGTGGCCGCGACGCGGAAGTGCGAGTAATAGTTGTTCCTGAGACGGGCATTCGTCCACCCGGAACTCCTACGCGGATGACCTCGTCGCGAACCGGATTGGGACCAATAATCGCAACAACGGAAGATACTCCGGTGAAAAGTCCACGGCGGGAAAACAAGAATGCTCCTGTGGAAAGCGAGAACGAAGATGTTGTCGACGGTCTTTTATCCGAATATGGATGGGACAATACTAACTGGACGTCCGCCGACGACCCAGGAAATCAGCCTGGTAACTCTCCGGGAACCGCGGCCGACGACGGAGCAGGAAACGGGAACTTTCAAATCAGTGCGCCCGTAGTTTCCTTACCAGGACGCGGCATCGATCTCGCATTGAACCTTAATTACAACTCAAGACTCTGGAACAAGGCTGCTTCGCAGATTAAATATGACATAGACCGCGGCTGGCCGGCACCGGGTTGGTCGCTCGGTTTCGGTAAAATAATGTTTATGGGAACCGATGGCGGATGCATGTTGATCGATGCGGACGGAACGCGTCACGGTTACACCGGCGGCGTTTCCAGTTGGTCGACCGGAATGACTTTTACCGGCCACACTGCCGACGGTACATTTGTCGATTATGGATGCAACTTTACTTATGGCGGGCAAGGAAGCGGCTGGGCAAAATTACCGAATGGCACCAATATTTCCTTTTCAACGCCTGGTGGCGGGGGCGACATTGTTTATCCGACTCGCATTACAGATGCTCAAGGGAACTATCTAACGGTCACTTACAACCAAAGCGGCGAGATCAACACTGTTACGGATACTCTCGGACGCGTAATTACATTTCACTACGACTCTTCGACTAATCGGCTGATCGAGATCCGGGCGCCCAGAATGACGGATCAAGATCCGGTTTACGGGACGGCGACTACGCGGACCCTGATGCGGATTACTTACAAAACGTTAACGCTAAACTATTCGTTTTCCGGCGTCACTCCAGTGGCCAATGGCAGTTCGCAGGCTGCGATCGAATCGATCTATTATCCGGCGACGAATACAGGTTATTGGTTCGGCGACACGGATTCTTACTCTTCCTACGGGATGCTCGCGAAAGTTGTCGAACAGCGCGGTATGAGTTGGGCGGCCGGGCCCGGAGACCAAGGCACTGTAACTTCCGGGACGATGACAAAGCAGGCGGATTACAATTATCCGCTGACGACAACGAACCAACCGCCGCGAACAAATGGCGTTAGTCTTTCCGACGCTCCGACCTATACGGAATTGAGAGAAAAATGGGCGGAGCGTGATGTGGCGGAAGATGCGGTTACTACATATTCATTAAATAACAACGATTTTTGGACCGATGAATTCGGCACAAGCCCTTCAAGGTCCGTCACGGTCACGCAGCCAACCGGCGTAATTAGTAAACAGCACAGCTATCGCACACCGGGAGCATGGACGGACGGTTTGGTGTTTGTCGACCAGACATTTACCGTAAGCGGCCAGACCCAGACGGTTGTAGCTTCGTCTCGCGTCAGTTGGCTTGAGGGAAATGCCAGTAACTATCATGCCGCGCGTCCGGCATGGGCAGAGGCGACGGACGAGAACGGGCACGAAGTCACGACGCAATACACATATGGAACGGGCAAATTCAATCAAATAACCCGTTCGTGCGATTACGATAACGCGAACACCTTACTGCGCTGCTCGAACGCCGAATATGAGAACGATCCTTCTTACATAGGTTACTTCCACAGTACGACCGGTCAGTGGTTATCCGGCCGCCATATCTTCAACCTCGTAAAATCCACCAGTATTGAGAACGCCAGCGGAACAAAAGTTTCTCGGACTGATTACGAGTACGATAACTATACGGTTAACCCGCTTGCGGACACTCCGGGCGTTGTCCAGCATGATCATACTCACAATCCATATACTACTCAGACGGTTAACGGATCATGTATTGAATGGGAAACTATTCCCAATTGCCGCATGCTGTTGCCGTGTCAATTTTGCGTCGCATGGGAACAAGTCAGCGCTTACAATTCGGCTACAGAGAAACGAGGAAACATAACAAAGGTTACTACCTACGCCGACGCTCAGGCGGCAAGCGGAGCGATTGTCGAAACACGGGGCTATGACATGACCGGCAACGTCATAAAATCATCCAGCGCCTGCTGTGAGCAGACGACTATTCTTTACGACGACCCGAATACCGTAAACATCATTGACACTCAGTACGCGTACCCTGTTTCCCAGACACACGGAGCGGCCAGTACAGGTTCCGCACACAGGATCACCACCAGTCAGGTTCCCGATTTCAAGACCGGCCTGATCAAATCCGCGACCGATGCAAACGGAAGAACTTCGACGACAGGTTACAATCCCGATACTCTGCGTCCCGACAAGGCGACTTCATCGACGGGAGCTTACACAACATTTACCTATGACGAATCGGCAATGACCGTTGCGGAAGAAGTAAAAGAACAGAATGGGACGCTGGCCGGCAAGACGGTCAAACATCTGAATGGTTTGGGACAGGTGCGCAAAGAGGAATCTTATGCGCCGAATAACGTGATCGACATCGTCGAGATGAAATACACGAAATTCGCCGAAGAATGGAAAACGTCGCGGCCATTTAGAAGCGGCGACACGGTTCAGTGGTCGGAGAAGTTCTATGATCTTCAGCGGCGGCTGATAAAAGTGGTCGAACCGGACGGAAGCGAGACAAAGGCTTTTTATAATGAAACAACATTACCGAGCGGGGTAACGGCACAGCCCGGAAACCGGATTCGCTCAATGGACGCCTGGGGCCGCGAACGCTGGGGCAGATACGACCAGCAGGGAAGATTGATCCAGGTCGTCGAGCCGAACCCCGACCGCACGGCCAATCCGACCGGCTCTATTTTCACAGCCGGGAGCCTTTTAACCACCTACACCTACGACACGCTCGGAAGATTGGTTCAAACCGATCAGGGCGTCCAGCAGAGAAAGTTCAAATATGACGATCTTGGAAGGCTGACGCGGCAAAAGCTGGCCGAACAGACAGCGACCTTGAACGACAGCGGCACTTATGTCGGAGCCGGACAATCGGGCGCTAATTGGGCGAATGCATTTTTCTACGACAACCGCTCAAACCTGACGCAGAAAACCGATGCTCGCGGCGTTAAAGCAAAATATATCTACCAGTTCTGGGGCGGAGGCGACGATCCGCTGAATCGGCTGCAGAGGATCGAATACGACCTTTCGGGACCGCGCGATACAAGTATTCCGGTAAATAATGCTCCGCCATCGAACTTTACTTACATGACGACTGGCGACAAGATGCGCGTGGCGGAGATCGATTCGGAATACATGG
>CADEEU010000112.1 GCA_902826385.1 uncultured Acidobacteriota bacterium
AGAAACTGAGCTTCAAAGTGGCAAACTGGTCGGTGATTCCGCGTCCAGAAAATGCTCGAATGCCGGGAAATCTGGCCTGAAGTTCCGGTTCGAAGTTAGAAGCTTCGAAAACCTCGAATAATTCGATCTCGCCGTCTGCGTTGGGTATCGATATAACGATCGATCCCTGCCGGGCGGCGTCCTGTCCGTCAACGATCGAAAATAATTGCTGCCTCAGCGGCGCTGCATTCAAATCGAACAATTTGAACTCCGTCGGGAACGAATTCCTTTGGACGGCCTTGTGCTTGCTAATATTTTCGCGTCTTTCATAGTTCGCGGTCCAAACGTTCTCCTGGGCGGAGACGTTGCTTGTAAATACGGTCATCAAACCCACGAACAAGGTCAACAACGCGATGTAATTGGTTAAACTGCTCGACTTTTTACAACTAGACATCAGTGAAAATCCTCCGAAAACATTCGTGACACACACATTCGGCCCGGCAGTCGAAAGCTGGCGACCGCGGCCGATCTTCGTTAACGTGGAAGTACAAACGACTTACGAGCAACATCGCCCTAAAACAACCCAGCGAAATCACTGCGTTTTATTTCGAAAAACTATACGAGGAGGTACGATATTATCCGCTTTTCACAATGTTGGCAAATTAAATCTTGCCGCACTGTATGGCAGATTACGCACCCTCCTCGTATCGGAGGAAATGTTTTGATTTAGATGTTTGCTAGTTCATGTGTGGAACGACCTTATTTTGCGGAAAATATTTCCGGGGAAAGCTTTGTATCAGAGTTTTTCCACGCCTCGGCAAATTCTTTGCGAACCAACTCGGCCGACGTTTTTTTGTCTTGTTTAGCCAGTGCCTCGGCAAGGCCGAAAAGCGCCCGTCCGTTTCGAGCCCGTCGGCCTATCTCTTCGCGAAATACTTTTTCGGCCTCGGCAAATTGTCCGTCCACCATCAATGCCCGGCCAAGCCACTCGCGGATAGGAAGGTCCCAATCGGGTGGTTCGGCATAGTTTACCTTTGATTCGGAGACGGCGGCTGCCCGCAGCTTTTCGATCGCGCCCTTGCGGTCGCCGCGTGCCAACGCAATCTCACCGGCAAGCAGATCTTCCGCAACCTTCAACGCCAAGCTGACCGGTGTCGTAAACAAGGTTGCGGTCGGCGGTATCTTCGCCGCCGTTTCCCTCAGGGCATTAAGCTCTTTCTCGGCCTCGGCTGGCTTTCCGGTGTTGGCGAGGGCCAGCCCGCGGGCCATATGCCAGTGTGCAGTCGTGGTAAGCATCTCGCCGGGCGGCTTTGGATACTTCATGACGTCTTCCCACTTATGAAAGCGCGTGAGCGTGACGATAGCGTACGGCATGAACATCTCAAGCATCGGCATTGCTTTTACGTTGGGCCCGATATTGATCGCCAGTTCGTTCGATGCCTTAATAGCCCCGACAAAATTGCCGCTGCCGGCGTGCGAAGCCGCAAGCATGTGGATGTTGTGATTGTAGTACATCAGCGGATAAACGCCCGTCGCTCCGCTTTTTTGCAGATAGCGGCGATCCGCTTCGATGGCAAGGTCGTTGCTCTTTACAGCAACGTCGTGATCACCGGTGCGCAGGTAAATATGCGACGGCATGTGCACGAGGTGGCCGGCATTCGGCGCCAGGCCCATCAAACGGTCCGCGGCCGCACTTCCGCGTTCGGGGTTGGGCGAAGCTTCGATTGCGTGGATGTAGTAGTGATTTGCTCCCGTGTGTTTCGGGTTCCGCCTTATAACCCCTTCCAGCACGGCGACTATCTCAAGCGTTCCTTCGGCCGGCTTTCCATCCAGCGACCAAAGCTGCCATGGACGCAGGTTCATCATGCTCTCGGCATAAAGCGTCGCTGCGTCCAGATCGTCCGGGTATTTGGCGACAAGCTCACGCATTGCGTTGCGATAATCGTTGGCCAGCTTGACTCGGTCGGTTTTCGGGTCTTTTGCATACCGTTTCACAAGTGCGGCTATGTAATCCTGGTCCGCTCGCGACGCTTTCGGAGCGAGTGTGACGGCTTTCTGCAAATTCTCGTACGCTTCCGATAGCTGCGCCTCGTCCGCCGTTACGTTGTAATTCGACCCAAGGGCCAGGGCAACGCCCCAATACGCCATCGCCATTTCGGGGTCGAGCTCGGCCGCGTGGCGGAATGAGTTTATACCTTCGGCGTGGTTGAACCCGTAAAGATAGGCCAGGCCCTGATTGAAAAACTTTTGCGCCTCGGAATTTTTCGTAGTGACCGGATGGTCGACGTTGCCCAAGCCGTCGTCGAGCCAAACCGCTTTCTTAGGCTGCGAGCCGTGCGACCCGTGACCGTGCTGGCCGAAAGCCGAAAACGCCGCTGTGAGGAGAATTATTATTATTATGGTAAGTGTTCTCATGATGATGTTTACTCTCCTAGTGGGAATATAAAGACAGAAGATACGCCGATCGACGGGCCGATTTCTTTAAGAATTTCTGAAGTTTTTCTGAGGAAATTCTGAGTATGCGCCGGTGTCGACAGTGATTGCTGGTTTCATTTCGCTTATGTTTCATGGGAAGCCGCGTTTATGATTCGATTTTGCGCGGCATTCTATCACCAATTCGCCGTCTGCAAAGCTCAATTTTGCGTTCTGAAATCTGTTCGTTTTGCTTGCAGTTTGCTACAAGGTACGGTTATCGCTTAAATTTGTGTTCAAACCATCCCAGGATGCCAATTTATGAAAGTAAAATCGATCGCAACCACAGCTTTTTGCATGTTTTTTTGCATGTTTTGTTCGCTCATTACTCTCGGTCAAACACCGCCGAAGCCTGTTCAGGATCGAGGTATCCAGAACATGATCAAAGAAGTTTCCGCAAAACGGATCGAAGCGGACATTCGAAAGCTCGTATCGTTTGGCACGCGGAATACGCTTTCGGAACAGGACAATCCGACTCGTGGCATCGGCGCCGCACGAGACTGGATCTTTGGCGAATTTCAAAAGATCTCGGCGGATTGCGGAAACTGTCTGACTGTCGAGAAACAGAGCTTTCTTCAACCAAAAGCGAATCGCATTCCCGAACCAACGACCTTGACGAACGTGTTCGCAGTGTTAAAGGGCACGACCGACCCTGATCGAGTGTACGTCGTGTCGGGCCATTACGATTCGATGTGTACTTCACCTACGGATGCAAAATGCGATGCTCCCGGGGCTAACGACGACGCATCGGGCACGGCGGCGGTTATCGAGCTCGCCCGCGTTATGTCGAAGCTCAAATTCGACGCGACGATAGTTTTTATGGCGGTTCCCGGTGAGGAGCAGGGTTTACTGGGAGCTGCTTATTATGCCGAGCAGGCGAAGGTCAAGGCGATGAATATCGAGGCTATGTTCACCAACGACATAGTCGGCGGAGTGACTACGCAGAAGAATTCACCGAACCGCAATCGCGTCCGCGTTTTCAGCGAAGGCGTTCCGTCCAATGAAACCGAGCAGCAGGCTGCCTCGCGCCGCAGCGTTGGCGGCGAGAATGATTCGGCCTCGCGTCAGCTTGCCAGGTACATCAAAGAGCAGTCCGATCGCTATCTGAAAAATTTCCGAGTTTGGATGATCTATCGCCGTGATCGCTACGGCCGCGGCGGCGATCATATTCCGTTTCTCGAACGCGGGTTCACCGCCGTCCGAATTACCGAGGTGGATGAAGACTACACCCATCAGCATCAGAACGTCCGGACCGAGAACGGCATTTTCTACGGCGACACGCCGGAATTTGTCGATTTCGAATACACGGCCAACGTTACCCGCGTGAACCTGATCAGCCTTGCAAGCCTCGCAAATGCGCCGGCGAAACCGAAGAACGTGGGAATCGTGACGGGCCGTCTGACCAATGACACCGAGCTGAAATGGGACGCGAACACCGACGCGGACCTGGCGGGATATGAAGTAATTTGGCGCGATACGACGACCGCTGAATGGACGAACTCAAAATTTGTCGGAAACGTGACGACTTACACTGCCGCCAAAATGTCGAAAGATAATTATTTCTTCGGCGTCCGAGCGGTAGATAAAGCCGGACACCGCAGTCCGGTAACTTATCCCCGGCCGACCAGATAAAAAATCTGACAGCCTTGTCCATTTCTCGCCGTGTCGTTCGTCTATTGATTGAAAGGCAGATAAAACTGCCTTTACGACACGATATCGACGAGGTAATTCAATGATAAAACAACTCCATTTAGCGATTGCGTTCTTTATTCTCGCGGGCGTTTGTCTCGGCCAAACCAAAAATACCGAAAATACTTTCCGGCTTGACGAAGGCCGATCGGGCGACAAGGCGTCGATTGCGGATGTTTCGTGGCTGGCCGGCAGTTGGACCGGAACCGGACTTGGCGGTCAGTCGGACGAGATATGGAGCCAGCCGTCGGCCGGCGTGATGATGGGGACATACAGGCTCATCATGGAAGGAAAGCCGGTATTCTACGAGATGATGTGGCTGTTGGAGAGTGAGGGAACTATCGTTCTTCGACTCAAACATTTCAGCCCTGAGCTGATCGGCTGGGAGGAGAAAGACAAGACCGTCGATTTCAAATTCGTGAAAAAGGATGGAAATCGATTGTACTTTTCCGGCCTGACTTTTGAGAAAAAAGACGGTAAGGAACTAAACATTTTTCTTGCTCTTAGACAAAAGGACGGAAGCGTTAAGGAAGAAGTTTTTAGATTGAAACGCATCGGTTGACGGGTGTCGCAACATTTAAAATTACGGAGAAAATTTATGCCAAATTATTTGCTGCTGCTTCACGAAGAACCGATGGACTACTCGCAATTGTCAGCCGAACAGATTCAGGGCGTTATCGCCGAATATATCGCGTGGCGACACAAGATAGACGCCGAAGGAAAATATGTCGGGGGCGAAAAATTAAAGGACGAAGGCGGGCGGCACTTGTCGGGCCACAACGGCAGCCTGCGTGTGACCGATGGGCCTTACACGGAAGCGAAAGAGGTCATCGGCGGATTTTTTACAATCTCGGCTGCAAACTATGACGAAGCGGTCGAAACGGCCAGCGGATGCCCCCATCTGAAATACGGCGGCAGTATCGAGCTGCGCGAGATCGAACCGACCGTGTAACCTACAAACCCGCGAAGCGGGTAACAGCATAAAGCTCCGTCCGTGAGGGCGGGTGATGTGGACTTGGACGGCTGAGACTACAGAAATGACACCGGATTCCGATATTCGTGTTCGAGACTCCATAGACCATCTGTTCAGGCATCACGCCGGACAGATGGTTTCGGTTTTGAGCCGCATATTTGGATTTGAGCGGCTGGATATGATCGAAGACGCGGTTCAGGACGCACTGGTTGCCGCTCTGCGCACCTGGCCGTTTTCGGGAACGCCCGATAACCCGACAGCATGGCTGACTCAAACCGCCAGGAACCGTCTGATCGACAAACTTCGTCGTGATAAACGATCGCAGCCGAGGGAAGAAGATTTTGACATTGCCGACCCCACAGAAGCGTCACCAGTTTTCTTTTCGTCTGAAATAAACGAAGACCAGCTTCGCATGATCTTTGCGTGCTGTCATCCGTCGATACCGCCGGACAGCCAGGTTGCGTTGACGCTGAAAATTGTCGGCGGATTTAGTGTTGCAGAGATTGCCAGCGCGTACCTCGCAAACGACGAAGCTGTCGCAAAAATGGTCTCGCGAGCTAAGGCAAGACTGAGAGTCGGTGGGGTTAAACTAGATATTCCGGTTGCGGGCGAAATAACCGCTCGGCTCGACGCCGTTCTTAAGGTCTTGTACCTGATGTTCAACGAAGGATACGGAGCTTCGGGCGGAAATGAATTCATTCGCCGTGATCTTTGTTTCGAAGCGATACGCCTTGTCGGTCTGCTTTCTTCGCATCCGGTCACAGCGTCACCTGTCGTGGACGCGGCCGCGGCACTTTTCTGTTTTCAGGGAGCACGCCTGCCCGCACGAACAGATCATGCCGGTGAGTTGATCATATTAGCGGACCAGGACCGCTCGCTATGGGACCAAAAGTTAATTGCCTACGGCCTGCAACACTTTCGCCGTTCCGCCTCCGGCGACAGGCTGACCCGGTTTCATCTAGAAGCCGAGATCGCCGCGATTTATACGCTCGCTGACGATTACGCAGCCACCGACTGGGACCGGATTTTAGAGTGCTATTCTCTCTTGCAGAAAATGGCCTTCTCGCCAATTGTAGAACTAAACCGGATAGTCGTTCTGGGCCAGGTTCACGGGGCAGGTGTGGGGTTAAAGGCCCTTGATGAACTTCAAAGAACAGATGAAGTATCAAGCTACAACTTGCTGCATATTTCACGCGGGCATCTTTTGTCGGAGATCGGACGATCGGCGGAGGCGCTTGAGTCTTTCAAAACGGCACTTGAATTGACCAAAAACGATGCCGTTCGGAGGTTTATCGTTAGGCGGTTAAGGGAACTTTCAAACCGTTAGTCGGCGGGTTTCGCTGTCGTTAGCAATTCCGCCACCGCCCGCTGGCGAAAATCGAATATGTAGTCCAACTCGCGGCGGATGATGAAATGAGCAAGATCGCCAAGAGGTTCGAGCGGCAGGCGATATTTGACCTCGTCTTCGATCAGGGTTTTGTTGGGCCCGAGTTCGGTAAAAGTGTGGCGGTGTATCCATTGTGTGTAAGGGCCTTTTAGCTGACGGTCGACGAAGAAACGCGGCGGGTCCCATTCCGATATCTCGGTACGCCAACTGACGGGAATGCCGCGTAACTTCAGGTTATAGTCGATCAATGAACCCTTCTGAATATCTATCGGCCGCGGTGTGACGATGTGAAAATTCAACTCAGGCGGCGTGATGCGCTCAAGGTTCACAGCGTCCGCGAAAAATTCGAAAACCTGTTCGATCGGAAGCTCTAAAGTGAGTTCTCTGGTAATCGTGTGTTCGGCCATGTTCTAGTTTCTGGCTTTCGTCTATCAGCCCAGTTCGGATTCCGACGGCTTTAGAATCCAGCCAAAAGCGGCCTTCCGAGCAACGCCTGAACGAACGTGGCAGTAAAAACCGTCGTATAGATTACAGCGAACGCAAAAGTCGCGGTAACGGCTCCGTCGATGCGAAATCGGTTCAAAGTGACGGTTAAAAATCGGTGAAGATACGTAGGGCGACCACGCTAAAACGACACATAAAAGCACATGCCCCGCCGAACCGAGCGAAGATCAAATCTGTTTTTTACGCCATCCTGATTGCCCGCGGGTTTTTACTTCCTGTTCTTCAGGTATGTTCTTGGAATCGGGCTTTCCGGCGTTTCCTGTTGCCAGAATATGTTGATAACCCACCACCGCTTGCCGTCATTCATAAGCTGAAAACTGTTGATGCCGCGCATGAAGGGCACTTTATCGTCCTTTTTCCGGAAGGATTCGTAGGTTGAGAACACCTGCGCGATGTTGCCAAACTGGTCCACTCGACGGGCGATCTCGCGTTCGTGGAAACCATCGCGTTCGAGAATGGGTCCGCTGCGAGTTATGTAATCTTCCGGCGTCAGAAATCGCGCACCGGTTACGCCGGTCTGCGGATTCTTGCCGGACGGGATCAGCTTTGCGTCCTTGTGAAACAGAGAGCGAAATCGGTCCCAATCACGCTTTTGACCGGCGTCGCCGGAGATCACGTCGTAAACTGATTTCATGATCGCATCTATCGAAGCAACATCGGCTGGATTCGCCTCTTTCGGCGTCGTGTCCTGTGCCGAAAGCGAGACCGAACAGAGCACAACGGCGAACAAAACGAGAATTGTCTTTTTCATATCGATTCAAGTACGTCCGAAGAACGCTTTGGTTTCAGGTTTAAACCAATAAATGATCAGCGGAATGCAAAACGGCAGGAAACAGCAGCTCGTCATCCCGAGACAGATCATTACTATTCCGACGATCCAGTTGTAAGGTTTCGGAGGGAGCAGCAGGGCGACGGAGAATACGATTGCGAAAACAAAACCAACAACCGCGTAAATGATTCCTACAAAAAAAATCTCATTGCTGCTGTAGTCCCGAGTATCCGGTCGCATTAGGGCCAGCGCAACGCCGATGATCGTCACCGCAAGATAAAGCACCACCAATACCGCGCAATATACGCGGTACCACAAAAAAGTTTTTCTTCCCGTTTCGTTCATTCCTGATACCTCTTGTTCGAAATCTCTAATCGTGTTTCCAGTTTATCCTGCAGATCACGCGGAAGCGTAGAGAAAAAATCATAGCCGGTTTTTTCTTCTATTGCGCGAACAGTTGTTTTGTGTTTTTCCCAGCCGTCGTTTTCAATGTCGTCGGAGTTCGGCATATCGACCGCGACTATCCTGGTTCGCTCGTCGATCGGCCGGCCTTTTTGGACGAACGCGATTACTTTCCAGCAGCGTGCCGGAACTACGACCTTGTTTTTCAAAACTTCAAGTTCACCGTACACGCCAGCTATTTGATAGACTTCAAACTTTCGCCGCGCCTGCGAACGTGCGTAGGATTCCAGCTTTTCCCACGGAAATTGGTTCAACGCACCTGTCTGCGGAACGATGTTCGTCATCAGGAACGTTTCTTCGTTCAGTTTAGGGTTTGCGAAACGGTCCGCACTCGGAACCATATGGCCCCGGTCATAACCGCCCCCCGAATAATCGTAGTGACCGACGCGCTTAAAGTTTCCAGGCAAGCGCGGATCCGGTCGAAAATCCGGCCGCGGTATCGAATCGCCCAGGTCTTCGCGGGTCGTTCGCCACGACATCCAATTAATAGTTCCGCGAGAGTTGTTGTATGAGAACGCCGAGCCATCGCCGACGATCAGGTAGTTGTTCTCATCCGTCTGCGATGCATTCGACGGATTGCCAAACGCAAGATGGACGCTTGTCGACGCCGGCTGAAAAGGCTTTGTCTGCGTATCCCTCTGGCCGTCGCCCGGGACGCTCTCGCGAACGTTTACACACGAAGCAAAACTGAGTGAAAGACAAATCGCGAGTAATTTGATCCTGAAAGGAAACATCTTCGAGTGAGTTTAGCAAAACCAACAAGAATCTTTGCTAAAGGCTTTGGCGTCACAAAAGATCAAAGGGCTTCGAATTTTCTCAGCGTTCTTCGGTGCGCTCTGCGTTGAAGACCGATTCACACGCGGAGATTTCGCAGAGGCCGCTGAGAGAGGCGTCCGCTTTTCTATAATCGGCTTTCATGCAGGAAATGCGATAAAATCGAATCAATGTCAGAAAAGCTACATCTTACAGGCTGTTCGCGAGAAGAGCTCTGCGAATTTTTCAGCCGAATCGGTGAGCCGAAGTATCGTGCCGATCAGGTCTTTCGCGGCCTGCACGGGCGGCGGTCGATGTCGTTTGACAAGATGACCGATCTGCCGAAAAACCTGCGTGAGAAGTTGGGCGATTCTGCACAGGCTTCGACGTTGACGGTCGAATCGAAATACGCCTCGGTGGACGGCACGCGGCGGTTTTTGATGAAAACGCACGACGGCTATCCGGTCGAAACCGTTTTCATTCCAACAGAGAATCGCGACACGATTTGTTTTTCGTCTCAATCCGGCTGTCCGCTAAAATGTGATTTTTGTCTGACCGCAAAGCTCGGACTGCTCAGAAATCTGACCGCCGGCGAGATCATCGAGCAGATCATCATTGTCCTGAACGATGTTTACGGTATCGGTGTTGAAACACCGCACGGCACAAATCTGGTCGCAATGGGAGAGGGCGAGCCGTTTCTCAATTTTGAAAATCTGATCAATGCCCTGGAAATAATGTCGGACGAAGACGGATTATTCATAGTGCCGGGCCGCGTTACGGTCTCGACGGCCGGAATCGTGCCGAAGATACACGAGTTTGCCGCTTTGGAAAGGCGGCCGAACCTCGCGATCTCGCTCTCAGCCGCCAACGACGAACTGCGGGGCGAACTGATGCCGATCAACAAACGATGGCCGATCGACGATCTTTTATCTGCCGCAAAGGTTTTCGAGAAG
>CADEEU010000113.1 GCA_902826385.1 uncultured Acidobacteriota bacterium
ACTTTTGACTCGACCTCGGTGCGAATTCGGTCGAGTTGTTCGTTCGAATCGGCCTCGAACCGCAAAACGAGGATCGCCTGGGTGTTTGAGGCGCGGACGAGGCCCCAGCCGTGTTCGAACAGGATGCGGGCACCGTCGATGGTAATGACCTTGTTGGTTTTGGAAAAGTGCTGCGCGATCTTCTCTACAATTTCGAATTTATGCTCTTCGGCGCAATCGATGCGAAGCTCGGGTGTTGAAAAGGTTTTCGGCAGGTCGTCGAACAATTCGGAGAGCTTCTTGTCGGTTTTGGAAAGTATCTCAAGCACGCGGGCGCCGACATATGTCGCGTCATCGAAGCCGTAAAATCTGTCAGCAAAGAAGATATGGCCGCTCATTTCGCCAGCCAGGACGGCGCCGGTTTCTTTCATTTTTGATTTAATGATCGAATGGCCCGCTTTCCACATAATCGGCTTTCCGCCGTGCTTTTCGATGTCGTCGAACAAGTTTTGCGAACATTTGACCTCGGCGATTATGGTCGCACCCGGCTGTTCGGCAAGAACCGAACGCGACAACAGCACCATCAACTCGTCGCCCCAGATAATGCGGCCCGTTTCGTCAACGATGCCGATGCGGTCTCCGTCACCGTCGAAGGCGATACCAATGTCAGCCCCGTTTTCAAGCACGGCGTTGATCGTATCCTGAAGGTTTTCCGTCACGGTCGGGTCGGGGTGATGGTTGGGAAAAGTGGAATCAGGTTCTATGAACAGTTTGATCAGCTCGACGCCAAGGCGTTCATAAATGGGCACAGCCGTCACGCCGCCCATACCGTTTCCGCCATCGATAACCGCTTTAATTCTGCGTTCGCCAAGATGAATTTTTGAAACGATGTCGTCGCAGTAATCGTCTAGTACCTCAATGGTTTCGACAACGCCGTCTGACTGGCCGCCCGCTGACGCAGGCGGTTCTGACAGGGCGATCTCCTTAATTTCCTGTATCTGCGAACCGAACAGGGTCGATTTGCCCAGGCATATCTTGAAGCCGTTGTGATCAGGCGGGTTATGAGAGCCGGTTATCATAACGCCTCCGTCGTAACCCTTTGTAATAACAGTGTGATAAAGCACCGGCGTGGGAACGCGGCCAATCAGGTCAACGTCACAGCCGCATTTGATGAAACCTTCGGTCAGCAATTGGCAAAAACGCGGCGAGCTTTCCCGTGCGTCATACCCAATCGCAATCCGCCGTGCCGCATTTTTATTAAAAAATGTCCCGATTGCCCTGCCTAAAACAGCCACGGTCTCGTCGTCAAGCTGTTCGCCCACGATGCCGCGAATATCGTATTCCCTGAATATATGCTTGTTCATCCTTAAAAATGTACCGGTGGATAGCCCCAGTATTGCCTATTTCACTACCGTTTCCAACGTCCGTTTGTTTAGCGATTTCATGGGCCAATTGATATACTTCCCAATTGCTAAGAGGGCAACAGAGCCGCCTGACAACGCATCGAAAACACTGTCCGGCTTCTATTGCCCCGTTTGTTGACCAACCGTATGACTAAATTTACAAGAACCGTATTTCTTGTGTCGATGATGACCGCGGCATTTTGCGCCCAGGTGATGGCCCAGCGGCCAACGCCGACGCCTACTCCGCCGCCCGATAACGAGGGCAAAGATCAGGTCAAGACGTTCGAGGTGCGGCTGCCCGTGACCGTGCTTTTGAAAAAGGAACTTGTATCGGGCCTGAGGCAGGGCGACTTTCAGGTATTCGAGGACGGCGTTCTGCAGGAAGTGACCTCGTTTACCGACGAAAAGACAAATCCGCCGGTGTTTGTAGGAGTGCTGATGGACACATCGCCTTCGACCGCCGGAAAGCTGGGATTTTCAAAAGAGGCGGCTGCGAATTTCTTGTATACGGTAGTTCAGCTACGCAAAGACAAAGCGGCGTTCATGACCTTTGACAACGAAATCGCGCTACGGCAGGACTTTACCGACAAGCTCGATCTGCTTCAAACCGCCGTCGACAAGGTAAAGAAAACCGGTTCGCAGACGGCGCTTTACGACGCTGTTTGGCAATTTGCCGATGAAAAGCTGCGAAATGTTCCGGGCCGTCGCGTTTTGGTTCTTATCACGGACGGCGACGACACATTCAGCCGTGCCGACCTCAACGACGCGGTCGATATAGCCCAGCGGACCGAGACGACGATTTTCGGCATCTCAACAAAAGCTGGGTTCTTAGGCAGCGTTCCAGGGGTTGAAGCAGGTACCGTAAAGGACAAAGGTGATAAATACCTTACGCAGCTTTGCGAGCAAACCGGCGGCGAGGCATTTTTTACCGGCGATATGCTCGAGCTTGAGCGGGCGTTCAAAAAGATATCCGAGGAGCTCAGGTCGCAATACATAATTACTTACCGGCCGGCGAACCAGAATTACGACGGCCGGTCGCGCAAGATCGAGGTCCGGTTTACCGATAAGGACAGGACTGAGAAGTACAAGATAAGGACCAAGACAAATTACCGGGCCTTAAAAGACAGCTTAAAGTGATCGGCGAAAAAGGGGTTGTAAGTTGAGAAGTATAATGTTCAGATCAAAATTTATCTTCATCGCACTGGCGGTGTTTCTGGCTGGCGGCTCGGCTTTTTTGATGACCAAATCGACCGATGCTCAAACCACCGAGCCGACACCGGCTAAATCCGCCACGCCGACCCCAACGCCGCCGCCCGATGAAGAAGAGGGAATCATTAAAGTCGAAACCGAGGCCGTTAACGTGCTGTTTACGGCCCAGGATAAAGACCGCCGGCTGCTTCTCGGCCTCAAGCAGGAAGACGTAAAAATTTTAGAGAACGGGCAGCCGCAGGAAATCAGCGCGTTTGCGAGACAGGTCGATCTGCCGCTAAGTCTGGCTATCCTGATCGACACAAGTGCTTCGCAGGAGCGGACGCTGCCTGAGGAAAAGAACGCCGCCATCGCATTTGTCGAATCGGTTATCCGCCCGTCTAAGGATGAGGTTTCGGTTGTTTCCTTCACGGGCGAATCCACGCTTGAGCAGGGAATGACGAACAACGTTACCCGGCTTCGTCGTGCAATAGATCGCGTACAGTTTGTTCCGCCTTCGGGTTATATCGGCGGCGGAGTTGTCGCTCCCGGTACTCCGCCCATTTCTGGCGACAACCAGGCGGTGGTCGGTTCGACGGCCATTTGGGACGCAATATGGGTAACGTCAGCGGAGGTTCTCGGCCCGGCCCCGGAAAAGACGCGGCGCGCCATTATTTTGTTGAGTGACGGCGTTAACACGTATGGACGCAAGAAGCTGGATGAGGCAGTTGATGCGGCGATCAAATCGGAAGCCGTCATTTATTCGATCGGTATTGGGGACGATTTCTACGGCGGAGTTAACAAAAGCAGTCTAAGCAAGCTTTCCGAAAAGACCGGCGGGCGGGCCTATTTTCCGCGCGACGAACGCGAGCTTCGCGAGGCGTTTAAGCAAATTCAGGAAGAAATGCGGTCGCAATACCTTCTGGCCTACGAACCATCGAACCCGGCAAAAGACGGTACTTACAGAAAGATCGAGATCCAGATGGTGAACCCCGAACTTGCCAAGCAAAAAGTAAAACTGAGCCACCGTCAGGGTTACTTTGCAAAATCGGAAAACAAAAAATAACTCGGCTGCGGCTTTAACTTTAAGGTGCGAAATGGCCGCCCATTTCGCACTTTTTTGTTTATCGTCATGCCGAAAATGATTTCGCTATTCCGCTCGCGTTTCAGGATTGTTCAACCACCATTGGTTACCCCATTTATCCTGAACTCCGGCAGCTTGACCATAGCCGCGGTCGGCGGGTTCCTGAATGCTCGCGGCGCCGCTATCGATCGCCTTTCGATACACAGCGGCGACATCATCCACCAGAACGAACATGCCGCAAGGAAACGCCTTCCACTCGCCGCCGGATTGGCCGAACATTACCGTGCCGCCGTTGATCGAATATTCTGCATGCATGACCGATCCGTCGTCAGTGTTGACTCGCAGTTTCTCGTCGGCACCGAATACGTTTTCTATAAATTTGATAAACCCTTCCGCATCGTTCGGCAAAACGATGTAAGGCATAACGGGCGAATAGTGTTCGGCGCCCGTCTTTTTCTGTTCTGCTGCGCTCATTGTTGTTTCTCCTTCATCATAGCTTCGAATTCTTTATCGACCGGCGTTATATGGCTCAGCACGCAAAGCCATTTACCGTCGCGTTTGACGAAAACGTCTGATGTCCACTCATCGGCCTCGAAAATTTGCCCGCCGAAATGGGCGGTGTTTACAACTCTTACGATCAAGACTGCGGTTTCGCCATAAACGCGAACGCGTGCATCGCCCACATTCCTGAACATACTGTGCGTCAACTCGCCCGACCGAACGAAACCGAGAAAATGCTCCTTAGTCGATATTCCGCGTTCGGAAACGATCACCCAATCGTCGTCCATGTAACTGCCGATCCGGTCGGCATCGTTCGCAACCATCGCCTCGGCCCAATCGGAGCCGACCCTTAAAAGCTCTTCTTTGATTTTTTCTTCCATAGCTTGCGGAGACGGAGACTTTCGAAAGCGTCAACTACTGCAATGTGCCGCCTAGTTCTACTATCTTTCTCTCGTCCGCTTCGGCCAGCGTTGTCTTTCCGGTTATTCGGTAAAGTTTTGCCCGGCTTTTGTACAGCTCCGCATTCGAAGGCGCGGCCCTGATCGCCTGATTAAAGTCTGCCAATGCAAGCCGGTAGTTTCCCTTTCCCATGTAAGCAGTGCCGCGTGTGTCCAAAGTTTCCGGCGAGTTCGGTCTTAGTTCGAGCGATTTGTCCGCATCGTCCAAAGCTTTGTCGTAGGCACCGGTGTGACAATAGGTCCAGGCACGATTGTTATAAGCCGCGGCAAGCGTATCGTTCTGCCCGCCCAGCTCGATCACTTTCGAGTAATCCGCGATTGCCGAGCTGTAAAATTTTTTATTGAAGTAAACAAGTCCACGGTTGAAATACGGAGCCGGATCTTGCGGGGCCAAACTTATTGCCTTTGAAAAATTCTCGACCTTGCAGTCCAGATCGCTTTCTCCGCAGCTTCGCCGCGCGTAGTCGAAATAATAGGCAGCATTTCTGGACACCGGCGGATCGCTTTTGCGAACAGGGGTTGCCGTTTTGCTTTTCGCCGTCGGTTTCGGTTTTGTTCTAGTTGGACTTTTGGGTTTCGATACCGCCGGTGCCTTTGGTTTTGCCTTTACGACGGTGTTACCTGTTCCGCCGCCGCCTGCTTCGGTTTGTGCAAAGCCGTGTCCGACACCGAACAACACGCAAACGATTACAGCAGCCGTAATGCCGAAAACTTTTTCTTTCATATTGCTTTCCCCTTGTTCTAATGTACTGAACCGGCGGCCTGAAATCGAGATCAATTCGTCCAGCCCCACGGTGCTTCCGGAGGTTTCACCGTTGTTTTTAGGTCGAACTTGACACTGAAATATCGTTCGGATCCCATGCGGCGGAGATTGTAGCCGAACGATTCGCCGGCGGTTAGATCGATCCACCAGACATTGGTCGAAGCAGCCGGAACGACATCGACCGTCTTCTGGTCGGCTGGAAACATTTGCCGTGTCGGCATTCCCTGGCTTGTTGTCCAACCGCCGTACATCGTCACTTTGTCCGGCTTGCCGTCTTCGTGACGGTGATCATGCCTGAGTTCAATACGGTCGCCCTTGCGCGTCAAGACCCATGTCCGCGAACGGTCCGTGCCGACCACAAACGGTATTCGAATGCGATTTTTCTCACACGCTCTGACATGCATCACGAGCGATTTATCCTTAAACGTAGTGTCGTCCGCCGGAGCCGCCGCAACCGTCCCGCCAAACGCCTTGCCGCAAAGTTTGGATAGATCTTCCCAAAAAACATCGACTGGCGATTTCTGAACGGTTTGAGCAGATGCCGCAACCGTCAGAATGATCGATATTAAGGCTGCACCGAAAAAACTAATTTTCATTTAGAGATCTCCGCACTAGAAAGCTGTCAATAATCAAGCAACTCAAATTTCCGAACCTTTCCGTCTTTTAGCTTTATCAACCAGATAACCGAATATTCGGAATCATCAAGATTCTTGAATAATTCCTTTTTCGCGATCAGGTTCGCCAGGCCGGGTATCGTATTCGAATGGCCGGACACGACGAAACGTTTCGTGCCGCTTTTCATTATTTGATCGATCAGCTCCTGCGGCTTTCGGGCGTCGTAAATTTGCACCTGTTTGTTTCGCTTTTTTGCGAGTGGGGTAACTGTGTCGCGGGTGCGTTTGAAATCGGTCGAATAAAAAGCTCCGGGCCGGAACTTGCCGATCTTTTTTATCAGCCGTTCGGCCCGCTCGCGACCCGCGGGCGAAAGCTCAGGGTCCTGGCTCGTCGCATCGGCCTTTTCGGCGTGGCGGACGAGCAGTATCGTGACCTCACGCGACTGGGCTGGTGCAACTAAAACGGTGATTAAAAGAAGCAAAAACGGTAGAAAGATTTTCATACTTCGAAACTAGACACTTTGTTTAAGTATAATATGCGTTGCTAATGATGGCTCTTGATAATAACCCAAAAACTGCAGCGGCGACGAATGCCTCATCGGCCGATTCGGTGCTGCGTAGCCTGGCCCGCCTTCTTGCGGAAAACAAAACGCGAATCGTCGAAGCCAACCGTACCGACGTTGCTGCCTGCTCGCCGGACGATATTGTCATCTACGACCGGTTAAAGGTGGATGAAGCGAAGGTGGACAAAATGATCGCCTCGGTCGAGAGCGTTATCGCGCTACCGTCTGCGGTTGGTTCGGTCATATCGTCGCACACGCGCCCGGACGGGCTTCGTATCGAGAACCGCCGCGTGCCGTTCGGAACGATCCTGATAATTTTCGAAGCCCGGCCCGATGTCTGTATCGAAGCCGCGATCATTGCAATGAAGGCCGGCAACCGCATCTTGCTTAAAGGCGGCAAAGAGGCACGGAATACGAATCTTGTTCTAGCCGACCTTTGGCAAACGGCGTTGCAAGAGAACAGTTTAGACACAGGCTTTGTTCGCTATTTGGATATTTCGCGGGAAGAAACGCAGAAGCTTATTGCGGGTGAAACCGAAAAATTCGATCTCGTAATTCCACGCGGCGGCGATGCGTTGATAGATTTCGCGGTCAAAAACTCTAAGGCTCCGGTCCTGGTCAGCGGCCGCGGGAACAACTTTCTATACATCGACGAAGAGGCCGATTTTGCCATGGCTTTGAAGATTGCGATCGACGGTAAATCTCGGTTGAGCGTCTGCAATGCGCTCGACAAGATTCTGATCCACAAGAATTTTCCTGATCTCGAATCACGCATTAGAAAGATCGCCGGAGATTTCAACGGCATCGGGATTGAAGTTTTCGGCGACGATCGAGTGTGTGTCGCGGACGCGTCGATCAAACCTGTTGAGAGCGACGCGGTTTGGTACGAAGAATTCTTATCTGCAAAGATCGTCATCGGTGTTGTCGAAGATATTGGCGACGCCATTGAACGGATCAACAAATACTCCGGCGGCCACTCCGCCGCAATTGTCACGGGTAATTTCACAACTGCCGAAAAATTTTTACACGAAGTGGACTGTGCCGCCGTTTATCACAACGCCTCGACCAGATTTACCGACGGCGGCGAGTTCGGTCTCGGAGCCGAGATCGCGATCTCGACGCAGAAGCTTCACTTTCGCGGACCGCTCGGGGTTGAGCATCTGCTGACGAACAAATGGTTCGTTTATGGTGACGGACATGCACGAGGCTGAGACGGTCCGGTTAAATGCTCCGAAGTAAGTGATAACTGATAAGTAATAGGTAAAAATCGGTTATTCAGTTTTCACCTATCACTTATCAGCTATTTCGAACAGGTACCGCACCGTGGAAGTAGATACAAATGAAAAAGAAACTCGTTCTAAAAATAGGAACGTCCACGCTGACCAACGGTACGCGGCTTATCTCGCGCGGAAAGATCGAGGACATCGGGCGGCAGATTCTTGCCCTGCGGGATGAGTACGATATCGTGCTAGTTTCATCCGGTGCCATCGCGGCGGCAAAGCAGTACATCAACATCAAAGACGCCGGCAAACCGGTCGAATCCAAACAGGCCATGGCCGCTATCGGCCAGCCGCTGCTGATGCGAATCTACAATGAGGTCTTCGGCGACTTCGGCATCCAGACCGCACAGTGCCTGATGACCTATCGCGATTTTGAGAACGAAACCTCGCGTCAGAATACGCTCAACACAATTACCGAACTGCTCAAATACAACTACCTGCCGATCATCAACGAAAACGACACGACCGCCGTTGAAGAGATCCTGCTCGGCGACAACGACAACCTGTCCGCCCACGTCGCCGTCCTTATCCGCGCTAGTTTGCTCGTACTTGTCAGCGACATCGACGGCCTTTTCGACAAAAACCCCCATCTTCACCCGGACGCAAAGTTAATCCCTGAGGTAAAAAATATCGAGGAAGCCAAAAACCTGGTCCAGGAACGCGACTCAGGCCTCGGAACCGGCGGCATGAACTCAAAGCTCGAAGCCGCAATGCTGTGTCAAAAAGAAGGAATTGAAACGTGGATCGTCGGTGGAGGAAGGAATAATTTTCTGACCGATGCTTTCGGGAGCGGAACCGGGTTTACGAGATTTTCGTCGGACAGAATAGGTAGGTAGGCTCGCTACCTATTCCGTACTTTCGAAAGCCAGATTACTGGATATATGCATTGGGGATAGGCATGTCGCCGGCTTCACCAAATACTGTTACCGATATGTTTTCATTAAGGCTGCGAATATACCAGGTGGCGTTCGACGGCCTAAATATCCCCATGTCCACCTGACCGTCGCCGTCATAATCCGCCGGTACCGGCTTGTCATCCGCAACGCCCCACGTGAACTGGCGGAACGAGCCGTCCGAGCTGAATTTTATGAACCACTGCCCGGTAGAAGGCCTCCACACTGCTAAATCCGTCCTGCCGTCATCATCATAGTCGCCGGGTACCCGCACATCGCTCACTTCGCCAAAAGTCTCGAAGACAAATCGTTTTTGGTACGACTCGCGAACGTACCATGTGTTGTTCGAAGGGCGAAATACGACAGCATCCGCACGCCGATCGCCGTCAAAATCACCCATCATCGGCGTGTCGCCGGCCGCTCCCCATTCAAAAGTTGTGTATGTGCCATCGAACACGGCGGCCGACGCCGTTTTTCTGATGTACCAACGACCCTGTGAAGGCCGGAAGATTGCCAGGTCCGCTTTTCCGTCACCGTCGTGATCACCCGGCAGGGCCGTATCTCCGTTTGCTCCCCATGCAGTAACCTCGAAGGTCTGCGATGCGGAGTTGAAGATGTACCACGTGCCGTTGGAGGGTCGCCAAACTGCAATATCCGTTTTCCAGTCACCGTCATAGTCGGCCGGGGCCAGTTTGTCCCCGGCAATTCCCCAAGTTATCGTCGAAAAGCCGGTTATGTCATTGCGGACATACCAGCGGTTGTTGGACGGACGAAATACAACCAGATCGGCACGGCTGTCACCATCGAAATCGAAGGGCGTACGAACTGGCACCCTCGAAACCCGAAGCACGTCAGCCGAAACTGCGTTGAAGCTAGATAATTGAACCCTACCGGTTCCGTTCGAGTTTAGTCTGAAGAGCCGCGGAACTCCCTCGGCTCCCTCACTACGCGAATAAACTATCGAACTGCCGTCCGGCGACCAAACTCCGTTGGAGTCTGCACTACCCGGATCGTTCGTAACGTTGAACAGTCCGGTACCGTCGACGTTCGCGGTGTAAATTTCTCCGCTTAAAGAAGTGGCCGATCGAGCCGAAAAAAGAATCTTTCCTCCGTTCGGTGAAAATAACGGATGATTCGGATAACGCCCCTGAGGTAGTCCCAACGCCAGTGTCGTGGCACCGCTCCCGTCATGATTGGCGGTACAAATAGACGC
>CADEEU010000114.1 GCA_902826385.1 uncultured Acidobacteriota bacterium
AAACGAAGAGTTGCTGCAACAATACGGAAACCAGCCGAAGTTTCAGCGGCGTTGTCAGCACTTTTCACCAGTTTACAATTGTCATGGTATGACGTTTGCCTCTCGACGTACAGGGATAATTGACAATGCTACGTTGGAACAAATTTTGCACGAAGACAAATATACCCAAATTCAGGCAGAACAAGTTTTGCCCGGCGACGTAATTCTATACGTACATAAGAGCGGGGACATTGAACATTCGGGAATTGTTGTCGAGCCACCTTCGCCTGCAAACTTTAATATTCCCCTAATTATGAGCAAGTGGGGACGTTATTTGGAGAGCGTACATTTAGCCAACCGATGTCCGTATGCTTCTACTGACATCCGTTATTACAGGATCAATCATGGCGAATTTAAATATTCTTAATGTTGATGCATTGGCGAACATTTACATGGTCGCAAATACGCCATCGTACCTTTTTCGGCACTATCGGAATAACAGTTCCGTTCAGGACTTCGCGGATGCCCACTCCATTGAAGAACTCGCGGCGGAAATCCAGCGTGTGTCATCAATCGCTCTCGATCAAAGGACGGTAGATGATATTGCGGTGGCATATGCCGCAGTGGTGGGGCTCACCTTTAAGGATGCGGCGCAAGTGGATGCTGTAATCGCAAATTTGGATTTTAGTAAGATTCTTTGGGCTCAGCGCATCTTGTTTTTGTGGGAACCATATCCCACTGTTGAAGCCACCTTGAATATGGTTACTGAATCTGGAGTCGTCACACCTACACCAACAATGAGTGTGACGACTGAACCGTGCTGATATGAAGTGCATTCTTGCTGTCTGTTCATCTACCGTTTCTCTCGATAAGGCGACAAATCTGGTTTCCCTTTTCGCGATCATCGACGGCGTTTCTGCACTTACCTTTCCGCATTCTCTTTCAGACCTAGCTATGCTTTTCATTCTGAAGAAAGAGGATCACGATGCGGAGCAAGCTACTGGTCATGTAACTTTGACTTTTCAGCCTGGCGGGGCCGACGCTGGAGAAATTGAAAAAGGCAGGGTGCCCGTCAATTTTGATTTTGAAGGGAAACCAAAATTGCGCGTCTTGATTAGGTCGAGCGGTATAACCATTGAAAGTCCCGGAACGTTAATCAGTCGCCTGTGGCATAAAGACCTGATAATGGGTGAATGGCTGGTTGATGTAAACCAGAAGCAAGAGTTGGTATCCGTGGATGACTAATTACATCTTTGGTAACGGTCAACAAATTTTTCAGGCTCCAAATCGTTTTCGTCAGATTCGCGGCCATTGCCGGTGTCGCGTTATCCAGCGTCTTTGTGCGAGCGGCAAAAGTTATAATACGCGAAGTATATCGCGAGTATAATAGTTCAAGTTATCCCACTTTTTTTGAAGCCGTTCGTCAGTCTCGTAAATCTACGCATCGACATCTCATTGTCAGATTTTGCCACGCGACAATCTACGAAGCCAGCCTTAACGTCTCACCAAAGTTTCCTGTAGCCGGATGCACTTTTTGCCGACCGTTTCCAGCAAGGACAAGATCGCATCGGGATGAACAAAAGCTTGAGGCAAAGTAACGCCTTTTCTTCCCTCAGGATCATAGCGCCGAGCAGTTTTTCTCTTTGGGCAAGCTGAAACGCTTGCCGCATTCAGTACATTTGAAACGCTGATCGCCTTTTCGGTCTTTCCCGTCTTTTTTCGATAGGCTGTCGCATTTTGGGCAATTCATCAATCTCGTCACTTATTACTCGATTTCTTGACATGAATCGCAACCTACAAGCAAGCAGATGACGACCTAAAAACACCACATCCTAGTTAAATCCCTTAAAATTAATTTGATTTTCGCAAGAATTTAGCGTATTTTTGCTCGTTAGCGTCATCTGAAGCAACTCTCGGAACGATAATTGCTGTCAAATTGGAAGGCAAACGCCAAACATTTTGTTTGTCTCATTCGTACTTTCTTTAAAGAGGACGTAAGATGAAAAACCGGAATCCAGCCATGAAGAAAGCAATCCCCGAAACTAAACACACCGCGTATGATCTAGAACTTGAGCAAGCACTGAGAACGATTCACGAAAAATATGGCAATGATTTTCAAGCCTTTTTACGCGACGTTCAAGAAACTATACGTAAACGAAACGCAAAGACTAAAACCACAGCTTGTATTTTGTGATACTCGATGACCCCCAACCCGGCATTTAGAATTAATCCTGATCGGTCCATTTACGTTCGGGGTACTATTGACCGTGAATTAGTTAGGAGTCTTACGCCGCAGATTCTAGCATTGCAGTACGAAAGCCGCGATCCAATCACTGTCTTTATCGATAGTCCAGGCGGCTCTCCTGATGATATGCTGGATTTGCTCAATCTGCTAAAGGCTCCGGATCAAGACTCAAACCCGCCTTGTAACATTATTACTGCTGCCGTGACAAATGCGTATAGCGCCGCTGCTGATTTGTTGGCGTTCGGGGATTACGCAGTAGCTTTTCCTAATAGCAGAATCCTTTTTCACGGTGGCCGAGTCCCAACGGCAACCGAGGTTACGGCAGAGCGTAGCTCGATTTTAGCGTTATTTCTGCGATTAAAAAATGAAGATTCCGCTATGGATTTAGCGAAAGAAATCCAAATCCGGTTTATGTTGCGCTTTGTCACGTCACGTCACGAATTTGACGGTCTACGAACAGGCGAGGCGAATCCTGATCTATCCGACTTGGAATGTCTGATTCGTTACATTCGTCCCAAATTATCTACAGCCGCCCAAAATATCTTAACGAAGGCCAGGGCTAGATACGCAAGATATGAAGAGATGGTTGAGAGTGTAATTAAAAAGCGCAGTCAGATTAAGGCAGCCAAAACCCAAGCAGAGATTGAAGCAGTCGAACTAAAAGCAATTGTCGATTTCGAGGTCAAACAAAATAAAAACAACCCAGATTGGAAATTTCAGTCCTTAGGACTCACCAGCTTGACAGATGATTTTTTGCTATTTCGAAGTTACGAAGATGTTCTAGAAAGCGAGAGTTATAAGTCGCTTTGTGTTCAGTACGGCATGTTTCTTGTTTCAGATGAGATTACGAAGGAAACGAATTTGATTGCGAACGAGGACGAAAGAATCGGTCGGTGGACAGACTTAGCAAGTCCTTTCTTGAAGCCCATTTGGGCTTTCTTCGTTGCCCTGTGTCATACCCTTCAACAAGGTGAAGATGAGTTTCTTTCGGCAGAGGATGCCTACTGGCTGGGACTGATAGATGAAATCATTGGCAAGGATGATCTGGTACATATGCGGTATTTTCGGGAGAATATGCCTACCGTACAGCCTGAAGCGTCTTCCCCGGCTGCCGCTTAACCCTGCTGCTTTTTGTTTGTTTTCTGCCACCTTTTTTCAGCAGCCAATCTCGCAATTTCAGTCCTTCGTTCAACAGACAATTTAATAGCCCGAGCTCCACCGCCTAACTTGGCTCGTTTCTCTTTTGGAGTTTCCTCGTGTTCGGTGCATTCCACAATCTCATCAAAGATACTTTTGGCAATGGTGATCTCGTCGCGGTCTTTCTTGGTAGGACTAGGCATAAGAAGTAGGGCAAGGCCGTTCGGAAGTCCGGCTCTAATGGCCGGAGACGGAAACAACCTGCCCTACTTTCAATGCTATCATTTTCTTTTTCGGCGGGAATAGGTCAGCACCACAGGATTAGGACACTAGGGGCTTGGGACTTTGGACTTGGGGCGTGCTATATTTGTCGGCTTATGAAATATTTCATTCTTGTTTTCGCTTTGTTTTTATCGGCTTGCGGCGGGGCCGCGAACCAGACGGCTGTTAACAGTACTCCGACGCCCGAGCCGCCTCCGATTTCGGTCAGGCCTTCGCCGGCGGGGCGTGTCGTACCGGACGCGGAGTTGGAAAAGCGCTTTGCCGAGATCGCGAAAGAGGCGAAGGGTAAGGTCGGTGTGGCGGCCATCGTTTTTGAATCGGGCGAAAACGCGGGCCTGAACGCAGGCGAAAAATTTGCGATGCAGAGCGTTTATAAGGTGCCCATATCGATGGCGGTGATGCGCCAGGTCGATGCCGGCAAATTCAAGTCGGACCAGCCGGTCGAGATCACCAAAGCGGATTTTGTCGCCGCGGGACAGCGTTCGCCGATACGCGACCAGTTTCCGGACGGGACTTCGCTGCCGCTGTGGCACGTGATCGAATACGCAATCGGTGAAAGCGACGGCACCGCCAGCGACGTGCTGCTGCGTCTGGCCGACGGCCCGGCCGAAGTGCAAAAGTTTCTTGACGAGATCGGCGTCAAAGACATGGCCGTGAAGAGTACCGAAAAAGAATTAGGCAAAGACGTAAAGGTCCAGTACGAAAATTTCGCGACGCCGAACGCCGCGGTCGCCTTGCTTACCGAGCTTCAAACCGGAATTTCGCTCGATCGTGAACGGTCGAAGCTCATCCTCGATTTCATGAACGAATCGCGTCCCGGCCCCAACCGCCTTCGCGGGCTGCTGCCGGAAAACACCTACGTCGCCCACAAAACCGGAACGTCAGGCACGCGCAACGGCATCACCACCGCAACAAACGACATCGGCATCATCCAACTGCCCAACGGAAAATTCATGGCCATAGCTGTGTTCGTCGGCGACTCATCCGCGGACGAAAAAACGCGAGAAAGTGTAATAGCAAAAATGGCGAAGGCGGCGTGGGACAAATGGGGCGTATAAGAAATATCTACTGCGGTTTCGGGCCGGCTACTTCGGTGTAGGTAATACTATCCGATTTGAGGTCCTGGCCGGGATCGATCTCGAAATAAATGCGGCCGACTATGTTGCCGTGATCGCCTTTTCGATAAGAGGAAAGGCTCCGCTTCGGAGCACCGACGAATTGTTTTTGTTCGACCTGCCCATCGGCGCGGCGGAGACGTGCTGTTTTCATTTCTTCTGGTTTAACAATTAAAAAATAAATACTCGCGCCACTGGTCGGCACCTCCAACCAACATTAAACGGCACGAAGAGAAGATACGGGCAAATATTCTTGCGTGATTTGCGAGACTTAGGAGGTTTCACGCCAAGGTCGCGAAGGTCGCAAAGTTTCTAGCCCAAAATCCCATCCACCGAAAGATCAATCGCCGGAATCGTTTCCGAGACCACATTATCGCCGCGTTCGTAAATTATTACCGAGCCGTAATGGTCTTGTTCGGGTTGCGTGTGGACCTCGACACGGTCGTTGGACAGATCGATAAGCCACGCTTCGGCAATGCCCGCCATTGCGTACCGGCTCAGCTTTACCGAACGATCGAATGCGGCGCTTGAATCGGCCACTTCGATTATCAGCTTTACATCAGCGGCCCGCGGCGCCGCATGTTTATAGAAGTCCTCACGATACCTGAGTACACAAACGTCCGGCTGAGGCTCGCTCTCGTCGTCTAGGACAATCGGGTCCTGAATGCCGATTATGTGCGTTCCGCGCAGTATTTCAGATAAACACGCATTCAAAATTTTTACGCATCGCGCGTGAAGACTGCCGACAGGCGACATATCAAAGATTTCTCCTCCAATCAACTCGACGCGGTCTTCGGGGCCGAACGCTCCGCGCTCCGCCATCAGGTGATATATCTCAACAGTGATGGGAACGTGTCTCGGCGTCGGTTCTTGAATCGCAAGTCGCTGCATAACGGCTGAATTATACGATAAAAAATGTCGAAACCGGGAGCGACAGAAACTGGATTCCTCTATCGGAAATTAATCCACTCGCTGCGACTCCCGGTGCAAAGCATTTAGAACCGATCGCAAAAACGCTCGCGGTTCCGACTCATTGCTTCCCTGCCTTCACATCTGCGATTCTCTTTTCCAAAGCGGCGGTGTCGGCTTTTTCGGCTTTGCCTACTTCGACCGCTTTCTCGGCGGTGGCAAGAGCTTCTTCGTTTTTACCGGCGTTAAAGAGCGTCGTTGCCTTTCGCGACAGGTTTTGGAAATTCGCTTTCGTCTTGATCTGTTCGTCGATCGCTTTCAGCGCCTGGTCGTACCATTTTGCAGCATCTTCCGGGGCCTTGTTTGCCTTGGCATAATTCGCGGCCTGGAACGGCGTCTGCCAGTCGTCGGCCTTGGCGGACGAAACAGCGGTCCGTGCTTTCGCAAGCGTAGTCGCGGCAACGTCCTTTACCTCGACCGTAAACGGAACCCGGACCTTCTCCCACTTGATGGTCGCGACGAGCGTGTTGTCCTTGTCCGGATCGAGCCCGAAATCAAGCCACTCCTGGTTGTCGGCCACAACCTGCGGCTTTGCCTTTACGCGAAGCAAGTCTTTCGCCGGATCATAAGAGAAACTGCCCCACTGATTTGCCGTGCCGTTAAAAACGATCGTCCATTCGTCCTTGCCCGGAATTGTGTGCAGACTATAGGTCCCAGAGGCCAGCGGCGAACCGTTGATCAGCACATCATCGGTAACACTAAATGTAGTGGCATCATTGGCTCCGGTACGCCATATGTGGCCATAGGGAACGATCGGTGCTCCGGCTGGACTCTGATTCTGATTATCCAGCGTGCCCTCGCCTTTCACCTCAACTGGCCAATCGCCGTAAATCTTGCGGCCCTTCACGCCGGGCCGAAAGAACGAGATCGTCACGTCGGTAACACCGACTGTCTGCATCACGCTCGCCTTCGGGCTGGGTCGGGGCAATCGAAGCTGGGCCGAAACGGCCTGAACCGATACCAACACCGTGATCAAAAGTGCGATGGGAATAAAAGAAATTCGTTGCAACCTTAACATCTTGAGTCTCCTTGAAAAATCTAAATTTGCGGGAAAGGATTTTGTCAATTATGCATCCGAACGTCGTCGAATCCAAACTGTTTGGTAAGGTTGTCGGCACTCTGAGTAGTGGCGTCGGATTCCTACTTTTGCTCGGAGTCTCAGTATGAGCCTGTGATCAAGAGAAAAACCCGGTCACTTCACTATCGCGTCCAAGTGTAAGTGTTGCGTTCGAAGAAATCGGCTGAGCCTTCGGTTCGAACTTCCTTCATAATCGAAAAGCTCTTAGCCGAAACGAGATATGTGTGGCGAAACAGTGCCTTTTTGCCGTTGTCGGGGCCGTCCTTTGTCGTCACGATCTTTGTCGTGCCGTCGGCCAGCTTAATTCGTTCGATCACCGTCTGCTCGTTAAAAGTCAGCCCGTCCGTGCTCAGTTTCACATCAGACTTGCCATTGGCCTTCGGCTCGTCCGGATAGATGTATTCGAAGCGCCACGCCATCTTGTCTTCAGCCGCGGCCGTCACCTTCAGGTTAGATTTGATCGACGTTTTCTTGTTCGATGAATAGTCCAGGTAAGTCAGCGTCCCAGACCATTCGCGGCCTTCCAATGTTTTCAAATCGCCCGCCGAAACCGAAGCACCCTGCGCCACAGCCGAGCAAACAAATCCCAAAATCAGCAACACCGTGAGCAATGCAAATTTCATATTCAGATTTTCCTATTGAGTTTTCTACAAACGCTTTCGCCAGAATCGCGAGGCTGGATTCAGAGAGAGAGGAGCGATTGCGGGTTGACCATCAATCATCAGAACCGTCGAATGTCGAAGGCAAGGTCGGGCTTCAAACTTCAATCAGTGACGGCCCCCGTGCTGGCAGAAGTCACCAGCGTTGCGTATTTTGCTATCACTCCGCCGTAGTACCAGGGCGTCGGTGAATTCCATTTGGAACGTCGTTCGGCCAATTGCGCATCACTGAGATCAACGTTCAGCAACCCTTCGTCGGCGTCGATGGTGATTTGGTCGCCGTTTTCTACCAGGGCGATGTTTCCGCCGACCGCGGCTTCGGGCGCGACGTGGCCGACTACCATGCCGTAAGTGCCGCCGGAGAAGCGGCCATCGGTGATCAGGCCGACGCTGTCGCCGAGGCCCTGGCCGATGATTGCCGATGTCGGGGCGAGCATTTCGCGCATACCGGGTCCGCCTTTCGGGCCCTCGTATCGAATAACGACGATGTCGCCGGGCTCGATCTGGCGGAGCATGATGGCGTGCATAGCGGCCTCTTCGGAATCGAAAACTTTGGCCGGGCCGGTGACCCTGCGGTGCTTGACGCCGGAAACTTTAGCGACGGCGCATTCGGTCGCAAGATTGCCGCGTAGGATCGCGAGATGGCCTTCGGCGTATAGCGGTTTGTCCCATGATCGCACTACGTCAGTGAAAGCGGACGGAGCATCGTCCGGCATTACGGACGAAACGTCGGCCAGATTTTCTGCCACCGTCTTGCCCGTAATCGTCATGCAGTCGCCGTGGAGAATGCCGTTCTCTAAAAGTATTTGCATTACGCGCGGGATACCGCCGGCCGCGTGAAGATCAGTCGCGACATAGCGGCCGGAAGGTTTCAGGTCGCACAGCACCGGGACGCGTTTCTGTATCGTCTCGAAATCTTCGACCGTTAGTTCGACTCGTGCGGAGTGCGCTATCGCAAGCAGATGCAGCACGGCATTGGTCGACCCGCCGGTCGCCATGACGACGGCGATGGCGTTTTCGAACGCCTTGCGCGTCATTATCTGTCGCGGGAGAAGATCGTTCTCAACCGCGTGTGCGAGGGCTTTTGCCGAGTCGATCGAGCTCTGAAGTTTTTCGTCATCCTCCGCGGCCATCGTCGAAGAATAAGGCAGGCTCATGCCCATCGCTTCGATAACGGACGACATCGTGTTGGCGGTGTACATACCGCCGCACGAACCCGCGCCGGGACAGGCATTGCGCTCGACGGCGGCAAGCTTCGCGGCGTCGATCTTGCCTGCCGCAAATTCGCCGACGGCTTCAAATGCGGACACGATGGTCAAGTCATTGCCGTCGAGACGTCCCGCTTTTATCGTGCCACCGTAAACGAAAATCGACGGAATGTTCAGTCGAGCGATCGCGATCATCGCTCCGGGCATGTTCTTGTCGCAGCCCCCGATAGCGATAAGACCATCCATCTGCTGACCGGAACAGACGGTTTCGATCGAGTCGGCAATCACCTCGCGTGAGATAAGCGAGTATTTCATTCCCGGCGTGCCCATCGAGATACCGTCGCTGATCGTGATCGTGCCGAAGACCTGCGGCATCAGGTTTTCCTGCTTTGCGGTTTCGACGCACGCGTCCGCCAGTTTGCCCAAACCAAGGTTGCACGGTGTGATCGTGCTGTAACCGTTCGCGACACCGATGATCGGTTTATCAAAATCGGCATCTGTAAACCCGACGGCGCGGAGCATAGCGCGGTTAGGCGACCGTTCGACGCCGGCGGTGGTTGATCTGCTGCGTTGGTTATTAGGCATACGATTCCTCAGCCATCGAAGATGACGTCTGCATAAAGCCCAGGGCGTAAGGCCTGGGAATGGTATCTACATGACGCGAACTATCGAAGATAGCAACAGATCATAGGCTCAATCGCCCGTTTCACGGGCTCTATGAATTGCGGTTCGACCTCGGGCTCACGCCCGGCCGGCGCCGCTTCCTGCTGCGCACCTTCGGCTCGGCGGCGGTGGGCGTGGCCAGCTGCGCGGCGGTGCTGGCCGCGGTGCTGGCCTGGGGGCTCGACCTCACCTGGGCGCAGGCGCTGCTCATCGCCACGCCCTTTGCCGTGATCAGCAGCGCAGTGGCCATCCCCAGCGCCGAGGTCATGTCCGGCGACGAGCGCGAGTTCGTCATCTACGAAAGCTCGTGGTCCGACATCCTGGGCGTGATGCTGTTCAACGCCGCTCTGGCCGCGGCGGTGGGCGGGGCAGCCACGCTCAACTTCTTCGGCGGCGGCTTCACGGTGCTGGTCATCGGCAGCGCCATCGGGTTGGCGGTGTACTGGCTCGTCGGCCACCTCGAGGGCCATGTCAAGTTCCTGCCGCTGATCTTCGCGCTGATCCTGGTCTACGCCGGCGCCAAGGCGCTGCACCTGTCGCCGCTGCTGATCGTGCTGATCCTGGGGCTGATGCTCAACAACCCGCA
>CADEEU010000115.1 GCA_902826385.1 uncultured Acidobacteriota bacterium
ATAGGCATCTTCTTCTTTGAGCGGTTTGACGTCGGCATCTTCCTGGAGGTGCTCCGGGTAAATGCACGCGGAACTGGTATAAAGATATCGCTTCACGCCGTTTTCGCGGGCGGCGTCGAGCGTGTGCAGATTTATAAGGGAGTTGTTGTAAAGAATTTGGGCGTGGTGAGCAGAAATAAATCCCATTCCGCCCATGTCCGCGGCAAGTGCATATACTTCATCGACGCCGGCGGTTGCTTCAAGGCATGGCTCCCAACGCCTTAGATCGAGCAGCCGGAAATCGTCGGCGTCCGTTTCGCCGAATTCCGGATTTTTTATATCGACGCCGCGCACCCAATAACCTTTATTTCGCAGATAGGTTACAAGGTGACTGCCTATAAATCTGCCTGCACCTGTAACCAGCACCTTTTTCTGAGATTGCATATTTAAGAAAAATTTCTTTCGTGTGAGGCCGCCTTAAACGGGCTCATCGGTATTGTAGGAATTTCGATGATAGTAAGTCTGGTAATAATGGTAATTATCCTGCGAACGAAGATTCACGTTGTTCAATACGACGCCGAGGATTCTCGATCCAACGTCCTGCAGCAGCTGTTTTGCGCGTTTCACAACCTGACGCGAGCTCTTACCTGAATGGACGACGAGAATAACTCCGTCAACCATCGACGCGATAAGCACGCCGTCCGTGAACGAGGTGATCGGCGGCGAATCGATAACGACATGCGTGTAATGCTTTTGCAGACGCTTGAGCAGGGTCGCCATCTGCTCCGACCCGATCAATTCAGCCGGATTCGGCGGAATAGGCCCGGAGGTTAAGATGTGCATCTTCGTTCCTTCGTCGGTTTTAACGACTCGCGTAACATCGGCATCGGTCGATTCGCTCGACAGCAGCGTACTTAAACCTTCGCCATTCGGAATATTAAAAACCGAATGCAAGCGCGGCCGCCGCATATCCGCATCGACGATCAAAACCTTCGCACCGGTTTGGGCAAGGCTGATCGCCGTGTTCGTCGCCGTTGTCGTCTTACCCTCAGACGGAAGGCTTGACGTGACCAGCAGCGATTTGGGCGCATGGCCGGCGGTTGAAAGCAGTACCGACGTGCGAAGCTGACGATAAGCCTCAGAAAGTCCGGACCGCGGATCGGAATATATCAAAAGTTCCGAATTGGCCTTGTCGAGAGGTTCCTCGTTCGAACCGACCAGCAGAAGCTTACGCCTCGGCATTGAATCGATCGTCGGGATCGCCGCTAAAGCCGGCAATTGCAGCAGGCTCTCTATCTCTTCGACCGTTCTGATAGTGTCGTCAAGATACTCCAGGAACAACGCCAGACCCATTCCGAAGAGTGTCGAAAGCAAAAGAGCGGCCGCCACCGTCATCACACGTCGCGGAGCGACCGGAACATCGTTCGGAATCGCAAATCCGGCGACGCTTATGTTGTTCTCGGACCCTTGAGACGCAACATCGTTTCCGCTTTGGTTGTCTTTAAGCTGTTTCAGGAATGCTTTATTCGCCTCAAGATTCTGCTCAAGCAGCTTTATCGTAACCGCACCGCTGTTTTGTGACTGGGCCTTAGCGTATTGAGCTTCGTAAGCCGATCTGATCTTGGCTTCGTTGTCTCTCGCTTTTGCAAAGGTAGTTTCGAGTACATTAAGAATATCGGTAGCGGCTCGAGTTTTGTACTCGTTAATTTCCTGATTGTTTTTCTCAAGCACCTTGTCCAGCGATGCCTGAATACTGGCAATCTGTGTGTCGACCTCCCGAATCGGATCGGCTTTGTCCTGAAATTCCTCCGACAGGCGAGCTCGCTGGGCCCTGAGCTCGCTAATTTTCTTATCGGCCTCGTTTCGGTAGTTAACTATCGAATTCTGCTTTTCTGTAATAAACCGGCCGAGCTTATCGGCGACCAGTGAGTTAAGCTTTTCGGAATCCTTTTTAACGGAAGCAAGTTCTGCCTCGGCATTCGTTCTTGCAAGTTCGGCGGCAAGTTTTTCTTTATTTAGTCCGGCCAGGCGTTCGATCTCGATTGTCTGCTCACCTGTTGTTTTGACTATGCCGACGCTTTGCTGCATCTCGACAAGCTTGATCTCGTCCGATCTTATTTCAGCCTGCAGGTCGTTGATGCGGCCCTGCAAAAAGTCGCTGGTTTTTCGGCTGGTTCCCGAACGCCGTTCCTGATTGTAGGTCGTAAAAGTTTCGCAGATGCCGTTGGCAATGAACGCCGCAAGCTCGGGATCATTGTTAGTGAACGCGACGTCGATCAGCCTCGTGTCTTTGACCGTCACGCGCGATTCCCGAACCGGCTCGATAGTGAGATTTTTCTTTATCAAATCGACGTAAGGTGAGAGACGAACGGCCTCCGCAATTTCATCTTTAGAAACCAAAGTATTCGAATCGCCGAGAGCCGAGTCGCTCGCTTTTGGTTCCCGCTTCGTTTCGTCGCGAGCAAGACCTACGGCCTTTAGCATTCCGCGCCACGCGGATGTCGCACTCTCGTTCTTGGCTTTCTGGAATTCAGGGTTTGTGTCGAGACTGTGTTCCTTGACTACGCGGCGAAGAAGTGAATCGCTGGTCAGCAACTGCAGCTGAGTGTTGAAGTATGACGGGTCCGTGGCGACCATCGGCCGCTGGCGATCTGTAACAAGGTCCGGATTTGTCTGTTCAAGGTCAACCTGGACGGTTGCCTTTGCCGAGTAGACGTTTGGCTTTCGCGCCATATAGATTGCGGCCAGTGTCGTGACAAGGACCGCAATGCCGACGACCAGCCAAATTCGCTTTCTTATAGCGCGCCAATAATCCAGAAGCTGAAAACCTTCCTGCGCGTAGGTCTCGCGATAAGACGGATACCGGCCGGTCGGCCCGACGATCTGAGGCTCAAACTGGCGCTCGAACTCGAAAAAATCGCTTTTCGGCTGTGGGACCAACTCCCTGGGTTCTTTCATAGAAATGGCCTGTTAAAACGGACGATATAAAATTCCGCCAATGCCTTGCGTGAAGCTTTTGCCAACGCTGTTGATAATGCTCTTTGTGCGGTCTTGTGATAGGGCGACGATATCGTTGGGCTGGAGAAATGGATCCTCCGCCTTATTTTTGTTGACTGCGCTAAGATCGACGAGAATCTCCTCAGATTCCAGGCTGCCGGGTTTTTGACGAATGATCCGAACCTTGCTTTGATTCGTTGCCGCCTTCAGGCCCTTGGCGGAAGCAATTGCCTGTCGCAAAGTGATCGGCTGTTTCATCTCAACCTGGCCCTGCTCGTTCACGTTGCCGTACACAAAAACAACGTCAGCCTTCTGAACCGAAACAATGTCGCCGGGCTGGATCATGAAAGTTTCTTTACCTTCCTGAAGATCGCGGATTTTGAAATTGAACAGGTTCACCTGTTCTTCATTCGCGTTTGTCGCAACCGCATTCTGCCCGCAATCCGAATTGCTGCCCATGCGGGCCACAAGCACACGAGAGCCGGCTTCTTTCGCTGGCCCGCCCGCGAGAGCGATAAGCTCAAGCAGATGCATTTTGCGGTTCAAATAAAAAGGTCCGGGCTTAACAACCGAATCTATCACTGACACAGCCTGCGACATCTGCTCGCTGACCGAAACGTTGACTTCAGGATTTTTCAGGTAATCTTTGCGGTATGCTGCCGCGATGTCGAGGGCCAGTTCACGTTCGGTTTTGCAAACTGCAACAACCGGCTCCGGCAGCCGAAACAAGTTAATCGTTCCGTTGGGATTTACCGTCACGGTCTGACTGAGGTCAGTGTGGCGAAAAACCTGAATGTTGAGCTTGTCACGAAATCCGATCCGATATTTATCGTCCTGACGAGTTGCGGCCGCCACCGTGTTTCCGGCAACAGAGGCCGACTTTCCAACGTCGGCAGGTGTGGTCTGGGAGACCGAAACGGAAACTGCGGTTAACAGAATCGACAAGGATACGATTAGTTTAAATTCACGAATCATTATTAAGACTCCTTAAAACGGCGCAAACTACAGGAATTTTAAGGCTTTGGATTGCTTTGCAATGTGAATAGTTGTTTACGAAATAAGTCGTGCTATGCGCGAAATCATACAAAACATTAGTTTAACAAACACAGAACCCTTTGAAAACCGCTGATTTTAAAACTTCCCGCATTTTAGTTAGACTCGAATATCGCTGAATACCGCCGATAAACCATGGAAGATGCCACGCCGATGCTTCGGCAATACCTCGATATCAAGAAGCAGTATCCCGGAACATTATTGATGTTCCGATTGGGAGATTTCTACGAGCTTTTTAACGAGGACGCTATTGTCGGTGCCCGCGAGCTGCAGATAACCCTGACCGCCCGCCACAAAGATTCGAAAAATCCGATCCCGATGTGTGGTGTTCCGCACCACGCTGCGGCAAATTACATAGCAAAACTGGTACGAAAAGGCTATCGCGTCGCAATCTGTGAGCAGGCCGAACCTGCTGGCAAAGGGACCAAGCTCGTTCGCCGCGAGGTGGTCCGCGTCGTCACGCCGGGAACGACGATCGATCCGCAATTGATGGAATCTAAAGAGTCTGTGTATTTGGCAGCTGTCTGCGAATCTTCAGATGTTATCGGAGCTGCTTTTCTTGAGCTTTCGACCGGTGAGTTCGTTGCTGCCGAATTTTCGTCGAATGATCGTTGGCCAAAGCTTCGTGAATTGCTTGACGGTTATTCTCCACGCGAGTTGATCTTGCCGGCGGAAATGTCAGGCCCCATAAGCGGCAAGCTTGGGGTCAACTCCGAGCGTAGCGAGCTTCCCGGCCATTGAAGATCGGCGGGACGGGCGGACCAGACATTCTCGATAACCGAACTTGAAAATGGGGACTTCGACCTCCATGACGGCAAATCGCTGCTGTGCTCACAGTTCAAGACCCGAGAGCTTTCCGGCTTTGGTTTGGATGGCAAGAATTCCGCGATTCGCGCCGCCGCCGCGTGTCTTCGCTACGCCCACTTCACTCAAAAGGCCGCGGCCGAACACGTTACGGGCATAAAATACTTCGAATCTTCAGATTGTCTAATTTTGGATCGACTGACTCTAAGAAATCTGGAGGTCGTCCAGTCGCGAAGCGAAACCGGCAAACAAACGCTTTTCGACGTGATAGACGAAACGGTCACCGGAATGGGCGGGCGCCTATTAAGATCATGGCTGGTGCGGCCTTCGCTAAAGCGCAGCGAGATTGAAACTCGCTTGGCCGCTGTGGAAGAACTTCTCGCCCCAATCTTACGCGACAAGGTCCGTTTTTTAATGAAGCAGGTTGCGGACCTTGAACGCCTCGTTGGACGCCTGAATCTGGGCAATGCGAACGCCCGCGACCTCTTGGCACTGGCTTCGACTTTAGCTCAAACACCGGAACTGAATGCATCGATAAGCGACGCTCGATCGCTGTTGATCCAGGTTCTTTCGGAGAACATATTCGAACTGCCCGAGATACGTGAACTAATCGCCTCGGCGATCACTGGAGAACCGCCATTGAACATAACCGACGGCGGTACTATTCGCGCCGGATTCAACGCCGAACTGGACGACCTCCGTTTGCTTTCTACCGACGCAAAGAAGCTAATAGCCGAGTTCGAAGAGCAGGAAAAACAAAGGACCGGCATTGGAAATCTCAAGATTCGTTTTAATAATGTATTTGGCTATTTCATCGAAGTTTCCAAGGCCAATGCTGCCCGTGTTCCTGACGACTATCACCGTCGGCAAACCCTTACGAATGCCGAGCGTTTCACGACACCGCAGTTGAAAGACTGGGAAGCAAAGGTTCTCGGTGCAGAGTCAACGATCCTTGAGCTTGAAGTCGAGCTATTTCAACAAATACGGGCAAAAGTTAAAGAAGAAACTTGCAAACTGCAGACGACGGCCCGAGCACTGGCGACGTTAGATGCGTTGGCAGCCCTGGCGGAGACGGCATCGCGAAGGAATTACGTTCGGCCCGTCCTGCACGACGGCGACGAGATTGAGATAAAAAACGGCAGACATCCTGTTGTCGAAGCATTTCTACGCGATTCGTTCATCCCCAACGACCTCTATCTCAATAATTCGACCGACCGGCTTCTGGTCGTAACCGGAGCCAACATGGGCGGCAAATCGACGGTGCTAAGGCAGGCCGCGTTGATACAAATTCTTGCGCAGGTCGGGTCGTTTGTTCCTGCGACAAGCGCCCGTCTGCCGGTCGTTGACCGAATTTGGACGCGTGTCGGCGCGTCGGACGATCTTGCTTCGGGCCGTTCTACATTTATGGTCGAGATGACCGAGACGGCAGCAATTTTGCGAAACGCGACGCCGCGAAGCCTGATCCTTCTCGATGAAATAGGCCGTGGAACATCAACGTTTGACGGGCTTTCGATAGCTTGGGCCGTCGCCGAATATCTTCACAATTCGCCGGAGCACGCGGCAAAAACGATATTCGCCACCCACTATCACGAGCTGACCGAGCTTGCCGAAAACCTGCCCGGCGCAAAAAACTATCAAATGGCGGCAACCGAGCGCGACGGCGACGTGGTCTTTTTGCACAAGCTTCAAAAAGGAACCGCGACGAAGTCCTACGGTATTGCGGTGGCCCGCTTGGCTGGCTTGCCCGCATCCGTGCTTGACCGCGCCAACAATGTGTTGGCGAAGCTTGAAAAATACGAACTGGCAGTTTTTTCCGACGAAAGATCGACTAACGGATTGAAAGCCGCAGCGGCCCGCGGACAAATTGCTCAAGTTTCGCTTTTTGCAGTACACAATGAAAGCGCGGTAGAGGAACTCAGGAATGTCGATCTCGACCGGCTTTCCGCTGAAGAATCGAAAGAAATTCTCGCAAACCTTAAACGTAAGATCATCTAAAACATTAATGCAGAGCATTAACTGTCGATTACGCGACATTTAATGCGTTTAGTTAACTTTGTTGTTGAAAATGACCAAACCCGACACCAACCCGCTATCGCTCGAAGAAAAGATCGGTCAGTTTTTTTTCATCGGCATTCCGGGCGACACGGTCGAGCCTGCGACCGCCTTGCTTCTTGACGAAATCAAGCCCGGCGGCGTGTGCCTTTTCGCCCGCAATATCAAGGATGCGACGCAAACCCGAGATCTTCTTGACCAGGTGAGGGGCAAGTTGCCGATCGAACCTTTTTTAAGCATCGATCAGGAAGGCGGATTGGTAGACCGGCTCAGACGCGTTTTGACGCCGATGCCGGCGGCGGCCAAGATTGCTGATGCGAGCCGGGCGGCCGAGCAGGCTGAAATTATTTCAGAGTCGTTGCGCATGCTCGGCTTTAATATGGACTTTGCCCCTGTCGTCGATGTCGTGGACGGCGAGCGGGCGAGGTTCACCAACGGCCTGCACTCGCGGGCGTACGGTTCTTCGACCCAGGATGTGGTGGCGATTGCGGGCGAGTTCCTGGCTACACTTCAGAAAAACGGCATTATCGGCTGCCTTAAGCATTTCCCTGGACTGGGAGCGTCCGAGGTCGATTCGCACGAGGAATTGCCGGTTGTTCCCGTCGGCCAAGACGAGTTCGACGCGGTCGATCTTTACCCCTATCGTCGCCTGATCGCCGATGGCGGCGTAAAGGCCGTCATGGTCGCCCATGCTGCTTATCCGAACCTTGGGTTGCAGGAAAATGACCAAAATGGCAAACTTTTACCTTCTTCCCTCAGTTCCAACGTCGTCACAAAATTACTTAGACAAGATATCGGGTTTGACGGTTTGGTCTTGACGGACGATCTGGAGATGGGCGCTATCGTAAAGAGCTACGGCATCGGCGAGGCGTCCGTTATGGCAATCCTTGCGGGGCACGACATGGTTTGCATCTGCGCCGGCGTGGATGCGATTCGCGAATCACATCGTGTGGTTACGGAAGCGGTAGAAAGCGGCCGGATCGGTATTGATCGTATCGATGAATCGGTCGCAAGAATTCTGAAACTCAAATCAGAGCTTCTCAAACCGGCGGAATTAGAGCTCGGCCGCATTTCCGCCCTAACCGATCGAGTCGCCCGGCTGAACGAAAATCTAGTCTGAAAAATCGAACGGAGGTCCGTAAAGTTTGAAACATTTTATTTCGCTTTTATTACTTGTTCTTTTGCTCTCCTCGATAGCGTGTCGACGCACACAGTCGGAATTCGTGACAGTCGCTTTGTCCGAACCGTTTACTGGTTTCGATACCCTGACGACCGAAAAATCAGACGCCGCGGCGGACCGGGTCCGGAGCCTTCTCTTCAACTCTCTGGTTAGAAAGAACAGCAGTTTCGATTATGAAGGCGAACTTGCCAGCGAAATAAAGACGTCCGAGGACGGAAAAGCAATCACGTTTGTGTTGCGCGACAACGTTAAGTTTCATGACGGAAAGCCTTTCACATCCGCTGACGTTAAATACACCTTTGACGAGCTTTTCAGAACGAAAGGCTATAAGTCGTTTGCGTTTTACGACACGGTTGATAAACAGTTCGTCGCTCACATAACGTCAATTGAAACGCCGGATGCGAGGACGGTAGTTTTTAACATCGCAAAACCGGCATTGAAAAATCAGTTGCTATCCAACCTGGTTGCTATCCCGATTGTGTCTCAAGGCTCTGCGGGACAATTAAAAACCCAGCCGGTTGGGTCTGGTCCCTTTAAGTTCGTAAGTTTCGATCAATCTCAAAATACGGTCGAAATGCAGGGTTTTGCGGACTATTGGGAAGGGGCGCCCAAAGTCAGCAAACTGCGGGTCAAAACCGTAACCGACGCGAGTGCTCTTCAGGCTGAGTTGCAAAGCGGCGGTGTCGATCTGGCGCCCGTTCCGTCTAATCTTCCGCCAGACAGCCTAAAACAGATGGCGACGCTTCCTAATCTAAAGGTTGAACAATTCGATGGATCGAATATTCAGTACATAGGACTAAACACGACCTCGTCTCCGCTCGATAAGGTCAAAGTCCGGCAAGCGATCGGCTATGCAATCGACCGCGAGAAAATAATCAAGGAGCTCCTTTCCGGCCAGGCAAAGATCGCTTATTCGATACTTCCCGACGCTTCGTGGGCGTATTCCCAGGGGACCGCCTACAACTACGACCCTACAAAAGCTAAACAACTACTCAAAGAAGCCGATTACAAGAACGAGCCGATAAAGTTCATGTTCGCCTCAGGCAATGCCGCGTACAGCAGTTACGCACAGGCGATTCAGAACATGCTTGTCGAGGTTGGTCTGAATGTTCAGATCGAGACGCTCGATCCGAACACGATTCGGGAAAATCTCGCTAAAGGGCAGTTCCAGATGAACACCGGGGCGTGGATCGGCGGAAATCAGGACCCGATCTTCCTGAAAGACCTGTTCACTAGCGCCAAAATTCCGGGCGAAGGCGTAAGTTGCTGTAACCGAAGCCGTTATTCGAACGAAGACGTTGATTCGGTTCTAAGCGAAGCGATCAATCAAACAGACCGAACCAAGGGAAAAGAACTTTACACGAAGGCCTGGGGCCTTATAAGTAACGACCTTCCGCTCGTCCCGCTTTGGTATCCGGCCAATATGGTCGTTGCAAACAAACGAATCGGTAACATAAAAATCAACCCCAGCGGTGATTGGGGTTTCATTAAAGATATAACAGTCAACAATTAGAGTTTGTATAGTTAAAGCTTAAGTTTAATCTTGTTCCGCTCTGTTCCGCTTGTTCCGCACACGCCGGAACGGAACAAAAATCGGCTTTTAACATCAAAATGGCTAATTTTCGATTTCATTGTCGTCCGGATAGCGAGGTTGCCAAACTTGACAAGTATTTGGCAAACGCTAAAATCATAGTTTGCGTGCGGGAGTAGCTCAGTGGTAGAGCGCGACCTTGCCAAGGTCGAAGT
>CADEEU010000116.1 GCA_902826385.1 uncultured Acidobacteriota bacterium
GCGGTCGCAACTATCACGGTCGGAATCCAATAATACTTGTCCAATGCCACCAGGAACGGATCACGCATCAGATCGGGCGAATAGCGTTGCATCGTTTGGACCGAGTTGTTCTGCGCCGTGCCGCGAAAGATCCAGCCCATATGCGACCAGTACGTTCCGTGTCGCGGACTGTGCGGATCCTGATCTGTATCGGTATGAGCATGGTGCAGCCGGTGTGTCGTAACCCATGTGATCGGGCCTGACTGAACCGCCAGGGTGCCGAACACGCCCAACACTCGTTCCAGCCATCGTGGAACCTTGAATCCCCGATGCGTCATCAGACGGTGATACCCGATACCGATACCCAGGCTTCCCGCAACCCACCAGAGTATCAACGCCGCCGTCAGATTCTGCCAGCTAAACGTAAACAATGCCGCAACCGCGAGTACATGAAAAATAATTACACCCGTTAGCGTGCCCCAGTTTATCTTGTCAGAATTTTTTTCTAGTTGAATCACCGATTGCATGAAAGTTCCCCTTTCTGAAAATGTCCCGATTCGACGGCGAACCTGCCGCAATTTCAGGCTAACAGGTTTTAGAACCACAAATTGTAAGAGTTTTGTAAAACCCTGTTGCATGCGTGGGCATCTGTCTTAAGCTTCTAGGTCTTGACCGACTGCATTTGTCTGCCGGCTGCCAACCACTGAATCCATTTGCGTCCAAGCTTCCTCACGAAAATTATCGGATATGTCTGTGTCCGAGGAGGAGTTTCAAATGAACGCGCCGCTCGAATCTGAGTTTTGCGGAGACTACATATACGTTTCTTGTACCGCCGGTTTCATAATCACACCCGAATCAGCACAAGAAGTTTGGCAAGAAGTCTCGAAGCTTTGTGCAGACTACGACTGCCGAAAAATTCTGATAGACGCGTCCAGGCCCGAGCAAAGGCTCGATACGATGACTGCTTTTGAAACCGGGCTCCAATTGGCCGAAAACTCTTCCGGGCTGACTCTTGCAATGTGTTTTCGTGATTTCGACTGCGATGATCCGAGTTTGTTCTTTAAGACCGTTGCTCAGAATCGCGGCGTCAATGTCGAGTTTTTTACTAACCTGGACGATGCTCAACGATGGTTGGGAGTCTCTAAAAAAAGCAGTGTCGATCTTTCAAAAGCTTGCGTGGGAATTTCGTAAGCCCTTGCATTTAGGCCCGCCGCAAAGCTAAAAACGAGTTGTGGCAAAAAAGAGCAGTTTTCAAACAAGGCTTGAGTTCGCGGGTGTAAAACTGATATTCGGGTTTCTCGGAGTGCTTCCAAGACGCGCGGCCCTGTTTGCGGCCAGCTTATTGACATCCTGCGGATATTTCTTATTCTCTGGCCTTCGCCGCGTCGCCCTTACCAACCTTAAGATTGCGTTCCCCGAAAAAAACGAGGCCGAACATACTGAGTTGGCAAAGGGTTCGTTCAGAAACCTCGGACGAATTTTGGGCGAGATGAGCCAGTTCCCGAAAGCTACTCATGAAAGTCTGAATCGATTGATAGAGTTCCGGATCGACCCGAAGGTTTACGACGAATACCTCAAGCTGAAATCGCTGGGCCGCGGCGTCATTATCGTCAGCCCGCATCTAGGGAACTGGGAGGTGCTTGTTTTTGGCTGGGCGACGTATGACTCACCTATGAGCTATCTCGCCCGTCCGCTGGACAATCCTCTTATCGAAAAATTGACCGTCTCGCTTCGGACCAAGTTCGGAAATCGGCCGATAAACAAAACCAACTCCGTAATGACCGCTGCCCGCGTGCTTCGCGAAGAAGGTTTGCTCGGCATTTTGGCGGACGTCAATGCCCACCCAAAAGAAGGCGTTTTCGTGCCGTTTTTCGGCAAGCCTGCATGCACCTCAACCGGACCTGCTTTACTTGCTATCCGGACGAACTCCGCAATTTTGCCGATGTGCGCGGCATGGGACGACGAGGCCGGCCGATACATAGGCGTTCACGGCCAGATGATCTATCCGGGCGCTTCGGGAGACCGCCAGAGCGATGTCCTTGAAACTACGGAAGCATTCACCGCCGAGGTCGAAAAGCTAATTCGGCGTTTTCCCGACCAATGGCTTTGGATACATAAGCGCTGGAAAACCAGGCCGCCGGGCGAGCCGCCGGTTTACTAATGTTGCCGAAGCTCGTGTTTTTGCGGTAATGTGCACGGGAAATGAAACACAAATCAGCGACCGCTCTGCTTCTACTCATTCTTTCTACCTCGATCTTCGGCCAGTCGAACGATGCCGCCGAGTTGACGCGCCTTCTAAACGAATTTCTCGCCGGTGCGAGCCGCAATGACGCGGCTGTTCACGATCGCTTTTGGGCTGACGATCTGATCTACACACGCGGGGCGGGAGCTCGCGTCGGAAAAGGTGAGATCATGAAAGGCGTTCGCGAATCTCCACCCGCAAAACCCGACGATCCCAAGACCGTTTACACGTCCGAGAACGTGCGCATTCAACAGTACGGCTCGACCGCCGTGGTCGCGTTCCGGCTGGTTGGAACGACAGAAGATGCGGGCAAAACAACGGTTGCGAAGTTTTACAACACAGGCACCTTCGCAAAACGTAAGGGCAAATGGCAGGCCGTTGCGTGGCAGGCGACGAGAATACCGACGGCTGAAACCGATGCCAGAACTCAGGTCGCCGACCTTGAAGCGGCTTATCAAAAAGCGATTCTGGCCGCCGATACGAAAACGCTTGAACGGCTCCTTCATCCTTCTTTCGTCTGGACACACACCACCGGCTCCAAAGATACCCGTGAAAAGATGTTGACGGACATCACCTCCGGCAAGCTCAGATACTCAAAACTTGAAACAAGTGACGTAACGATCAATGTCTACGGAGACACGGCCGTGGTGCGCGGTGTTTCACCGCGACGTCGGGCGGAGGGTTCCGGTTTGGAAACGCTTCAAAAGGATTTTACGGTTTACTACACGCTGACTTTAATAAATTCCAGCGGTACTTGGCGCATTGTCGCTATGCACACTAGCCACATCTAGACCGATATGGCCGAAACCCGCAAATGCTTGACTTGGCACCGGTTTTCGCGTACAACCAAGTTGTTCTTTTTCGTTTACAAACGCTCTTAAGTTAGTTATCTAAAGTCCCCGCGATGACTGCCGATGATTCGGGCAACAGGCGCGAGGTTTTTTAACGTCGGATGGCTTCAAATCTTGTCTCGATAACTCGGCGCGGATTCGGCGAAACGACCCGCCGTGGTGCGTGGTGGCTGCAATCGCTGGTCACTTTTCTCGGCTTTTCCGCGTTTATTGTTTATTCGACGTGGGCCGCGTTTCAGGGCGAGCATTATACGTTCGGGCCTTACCTTTCGCCGTTTTACTCGCCGGAAATTTTCGGGGCCTCGCCGCACGCCATCTTTGGCCCGATGCCGAGCTGGATACCGTCGTGGCTGCCGCTTACGCCGGCGTTTTTGATCCTGTGGGCGCCCGGCGGATTTCGGTTTACCTGTTATTACTATCGCGGTGCGTATTACAAAGCCTTCTGGGCCGACCCGCCCGCGTGTGCCGTCGGCGAACCGCGTACCGGCTATCGCGGCGAGAATTGGTTTCCTCTAATACTGCAAAACCTTCATCGGTATTTTCTGTACATCGCGCTTATTTTCATTCTGATCCTCGGCTACGATGCGATAGCCGCAACGCAGTTTCAGGACGGCTTCGGCATTGGCGTCGGAACGATCGTTTTGACGATCAATGTGATCCTGCTCGGCGGTTATACGTTCGGCTGTCATAGCTTGCGTCACCTTGTCGGCGGCGGATGCGATGTGCTGTCGGACAAACCGGTAAGGAAAGGGCTTTGGAGTTGGGTAAGTAAATTGAATCGCCGCCATATGCTCTTCGCGTGGATGTCGCTGTTCTGGGTGGGCTTTTCGGATTTCTATGTCCGGATGTGCTCGATGGGAATCTTTACGGACTACAGAATTTTTTGAAACCACGAAATTACACGAAACATCACGAAAAAAACTCTTTTCTTTTTGGTGTTGTTTCGTGAATTTTCGTGGTTACTCTTAGATGACTGATTGCACAACTTTCGAACAAGACGTTCTGGTCATTAGGCAAAATTTCGATAATCGGAGTGGAGTAGAATAGCAATTTTTATCGAATGAATGCACGTAATTACTCGAAAGCGTCTGAATGAATTTGCAGCGAGGTATCCCGCAACTCACAACGCTCTTGCTGAATGGTATCGGCAAATGAAAAACGGAAAATTTTCTTCAATTGCGGAGATTCGCGAAATATTTCCATCAGCCGATAAGGTCGGGAAGTTGACGGTATTTAACTTAGGTGGAAACAAAGTGCGTCTTGTTGCGGCGATACACTATAATCGTAAGAAAGTTTACATCCGTGCTGTTCTAACGCATAAGCAATATGATGCAGCGAAATGGAAAGAATAGTATGCATACAATAGATCTTCAATCCTGGAAAAATGTTTCTAATACGATATTCGTCCCGCATTCGAAAGCTGACTACGACCGCCTGGTTAAGATGCTGGACGAAATCATCGATCAGGTTGGCGAAGACGAATCACATCCTCTTGCTTCGTTGATGGATGTACTGTCGGCCCTGATTGAGAACTACGAAAATGCGAACGTGCCGGAACTGGCGCTAAAGAGTTGAGTTTTGCTTGATTTTAACTAAGGAAGAACTTAGGACGGACGTAGAAATCTTTAAACCCGCGATCTTCCTCAACAAATGACGGATTACCTTACTTTTGAACACGACGTTCTGGTCATCGGTGCCGGCGGTGCCGGGCTGCGTGCGGCTATCGAGGCTTCGGCGGCGGGCGTTAGCGTTGGGCTTATCTGCAAATCGCTGCTCGGCAAGGCACACACCGTTATGGCCGAGGGCGGAATGGCGGCGGCGATGGGGAATGTTGACGACCGCGACAACTGGAAGGTCCATTTTTCCGACACGATGCGCGGCGGCCAGTATGTTAACAACTGGCGAATGGCCGAGCTGCACGCGAAAGAAGCGCCGGATCGCGTCCGCGAACTTGAAGCATGGGGAGCGGTTTTTGACCGCACAAAAGACGGCAAGATTTTGCAGCGAAATTTCGGCGGACATCGCTATCCGCGACTGGCTCACGTCGGCGACCGCACCGGCCTCGAATTGATCAGAACATTGCAGGATCACGGCGTCCATCAGGGCATCGACGTCCATATGGAAGTGACCGTAATCTCGCTGCTCAAGGACGGTGACCGTGTGGTCGGCGTTTTTGCATACGAACGCGAGCACGGACGTTTTCGCGTATTCAAAGCAAAAGCCGTTATTCTCGCAACCGGCGGCGTCGGGCGTGCGTACAAAATCACCTCGAACAGTTGGGAAGGGACGGGTGACGGACACGCTCTTGCTTATCATGCGGGAGCGGAACTGATCGACATGGAATTTATCCAGTTCCACCCGACGGGAATGGTCTGGCCGCCGAGCGTTCGGGGGATCCTTGTGACCGAAGGCGTTCGCGGCGAGGGCGGAATTTTGAAGAACAGCGAAGGCAAACGCTTCATGTTCGACGACATCCCGGACAATTATAAAGACCAAACGGCGAAAGATCCGGAAGAAGGCTGGCGTTATACGCAGGGCGACAAGACCGCCAATCGTCCGCCCGAACTGCTGACGCGCGATCACGTTGCCCGTTGTATAAACCGCGAAGTTAAAGCCGGCCGCGGATCGCCGCATGGCGGAGTTTTCCTCGACATCGCGTGGATAAAAGAGAAGCTGCCGAACGCGGCCGAACACATTAAACGCAAGCTGCCGTCGATGTACCACCAATTTATTCAGCTTGCGAATCTGGACATCACGACCACGCCGATGGAAGTCGGGCCGACGACGCATTACATCATGGGCGGCATTCGTGTGGACGCGGACACGCAGGCCTCGACGCTTCCCGGCCTTTACGCAGCTGGCGAATGTGCGTCCGGCATCAACGGCGCGAATCGGCTTGGCGGCAATTCGCTTTCCGATCTGATCGTGTTCGGTAAGCGTGCGGGTGAATACGCCGCTCAGTTTGCAAAAGAGAACGGACACGGTTCGATCGACGCGGCTCAAATCGAAAGCGAAGCTAAACGAGCTCTCGAACCCTTCGACCGCGAGGGCGGTGAGAATCCGTTCGTCATCCAGAACAATCTGCAGGACGTGATGCAGAAACTTGTAGGCATTGTCCGGCTCGAGGACGAGATGAAAGAGGCTCTCGACGGGCTCGCAAAACTGAACGAACGTGTATCGCGATCTTCAGTGACCGGCAACATCGATTTCAACCCCGGCTGGCACACCGCTCTCGATCTGCGAAATCTGCTAACAGTTTCAGAAGCGATCACGCGCTCCGCGATCGAACGCAAAGAAAGCCGCGGCGGGCAGTTTCGCGAAGACTATCCGGACAAAGATCCGGCGTTCGCCAAGTTCAACGTGGCCGTCCGCGAGGTCGACGGCCTGATGCAGATCTCCCACGAGCCGATCCCGGAAATGCCGGCTGAGTTGAAGGCCGTAATCGAGGAGATGGGGTGAGGAATAGGTAACCGCCGATGAACGCAGATAAACACAGATCATATAGGAATTCATATCTGCGTCCATTTGCGTTTATTTGCGGTTAATTACTTATGGCGTCAGCAACATTCACAATTCGCCGAGGCGGACGCGAGGGCGGGGAGATGGTCGACTATCGGACCGAGGTATCCGAGGGCATGGTCGTGCTTGATGCGGTGCACCAGATCCAGGCCGAATCGGCTCCGGATCTCGCCTGCCGTTGGAACTGTAAGGCCGGCAAGTGCGGATCGTGTTCGGCCGAGATCAACGGCAAGCCAAAGCTGATGTGCATGACGCGGCTTGACACGATCGACGTTACCAAACCGGTCACCATCGAACCGATGCGCGCCTTCCCGCCGATCAAGGATCTGATCAGCGACATCTCGTGGAACTACGAGGTCAAGAAGCGCATCAAGAAGTTCAAGCCGCGGCCGCCTGATGCCGCAGACGGCACGTGGCGGATGCAGCAGTCCGACATCGACCGCGTTCAGGAATTTCGCAAGTGCATCGAGTGTTATCTCTGCCAAGATGTTTGCCACGTCCTTCGCGACCACGTGAAGCACGAAGAGTTCATCGGGCCGCGATTTCTCGTCTATTCGGCGGCGCTCGAGATGCACCCGCTCGATACCGAAGATCGAGTCGACGAATTGAAAGACGAGTTCGGCATCGGCTATTGCAACATCACCAAATGCTGCACCAAAGTCTGCCCCGAACACATCACCATCACCGACAACGCCATCATCCCGCTCAAAGAAAGAGTCGTCGATGAACATTATGATCCGCTCAAGAAGTTGGTGAAGTTGTTTAGAAGAAAGTAAGAGTGATGCCTTTAGGCGTTTCTTCGATAACCATGTACAACTGGCGAAAACTCTCAGAAGATGACCGCGAATACGTTCTCAACGAGCGAAAAGCTCGCCAATTTCCTTGGCACGCTCCCCCACACTTTAAATACGAAGGCGAGAAAAGCTTTATCATCACCGCAGCGTGTTTCGAACACAAACCGATCATCGGAGCTTCTTCAGAAAGAATGGCCGCATTCGAAGCGGACCTTCTAAAAGTATCTCAGCGTTTCTCGACATGCGTGTTCGCTTGGTGCGTGCTACCAAATCATTATCATCTTCTCCTACGAACCGCCCGCATCGCCGAACTGTTGAAAAGATTGGGCAAGCTTCACGGTTCGAGCTCATTTAGTTGGAATGGAAAAGATGGAACTCGCGGACGAAAGGTGTGGTACCGAGCCGTCGAACGCTCGATGCGTTCCGAGAGACATTTTTTCGCTAGTTTAAACTACGTAAACAATAATGCCGTCAAGCATGGATATGCGGAGAAGTGGCAGGATTGGCCTTATTCAAGCGCGAAGCACTATCTCGATAGCGTAGGCTCAGAGCGTGCGAGTGATATATGGAGGCAGTATCCTGTGCTTGATTACGGAAAGGATTGGGACCCTGCTTGAACTTTTGAACGCCTAAGGCGTCACTCTCACGCGGAAACGCTAAAGGCGTCACTCTTACTTTTTCTTCTTATGTTCAATCTCAAACCTCTATCACCCGAAGCAATCCCCGCGGCCCTCGAAAAGGCGAATCGGTATCGCCTGCTTAACGAGCCGAGCGCAGCCGAGAGTATTTATCTCGACATCCTCGCCGTTGACGGCGAAAACCAGGACGCGATCAAAAATCTTATCCTCTCTATGAGCGACCGGTTCGGCAAGGATTACGCCGTTGGCGATACGCACATCAACGACTATGTTGCCAAACTGAGAGATGAATATCAGCGGGCCTATTACACCGGCATCGTCTACGAACGGCGTGCGAAAGCCACGCTCGCGAAGGGCGGTTTGCAGGCTTACGAGCTTTTTGTTCAGGCGATGGAATGGTTCGAAAAGGCGGAGTCGATGGCCGGTGACGGCAACGAGGAAGCAAAGCTTCGATACAACGGCTGCGCCCGCATCATCAACCGCAACAAACTTGAACCGCATGTGTTGAGCGCAAGCGACACTATCGAATAGCGTGTGCTAAAATCTCCCGCATCCCAATTCCTTTACTACTCAAGGAGAAAATATGGCCGGGAAATTTGAGATAAAAACAGGAAAGAGCGGTAAATTCAGCTTCAATTTAAAGGCTTCGAACGGACAGGTGATCTTATCGAGCGAGAGTTACGATTCGCGCAAAGGAGCCGAGGGCGGTATTGCCTCGGTCCGAAAGAATGCCGGCAACGACGCCCGCTTCGAACGCAAAACGGCGAAAGACGGCTCTGCGTATTTTGTCCTTAAAGCTTCGAACGGCGAAACCGTCGGCAAGAGCGAGATGTATAAAACAAAGGCGTCGATGGAAAGCGGCATCAAGTCCGTCCGCAACAACGCGGAATACGCGGACGTGAAAGACGCCAAGTAAGGGCGCGTTCTCTGCAAAGTAGAATTCGCTATGCGACATAGGCGGGCCTGCCCGCCTCATTTTTTGGAAGAGAATTAGAGGAAAGAGGCGCCCAATTGTTGTTATACTCAAGACATAATGCAGGTGACGATCGACATTGAACCTGGAACATATTCCCTTCTTGAGAAGATCAAGAATAAGGGGCTTTCCCTTGATGAAGTTCTCCACGAGGCTCTGGAAAAGGTCGACGCCAGTGATCATCCTCAGCGTCGTATGACATCTGACGAATGGATCGGTTCGTTGAAGTCTTGGGCGACCGGCATGCGCCTTGAATCACGAATTTCGAATGAAGACCTTAGGCGTGAAAACCTTTACGAAGACCGCACTTAATGAGTTGGCTCATAGACACGAGCGTTCTTGTAAGAACGCTAGACGCAAATAGTTCTCAGCAATCAACTGCCATTGACGCCCTCGCCCGGCTCCGTTCTCAGGACGAAACACTTTGCGTATTCGCCCAAAACTTGATCGAGTTTTGGGCAGTAGCGACCCGCCCGAAAGAAAGCAATGGCCTGGGACTTTCAGTTAAAGAGGCCCGGTCCAGGCTTGATCAGATAAAGATCTTTTTCGTTTTAAAGAGTGACGACGAAACCGTTTTCGAGAATTGGGAACGAATCGTAGATAATTACGGCGTGCATGGAAAGACGGTTCACGATGCGCGTATCGTAGCCGCAGT
>CADEEU010000117.1 GCA_902826385.1 uncultured Acidobacteriota bacterium
AGCTTAAATTTCATCTCTTAAATTCTGTATCCAAAATTTTATCTGCAATGCCGTACAAAGGCCGACGCCTTAAACCTTAATTCCGGATCGCGGGGGCCCGATTTCAAATCTTATCCAGGATTTCTGCCCCATATTCATCCATTCAACACGCAAGCCCCTATCCCGCTAACTCTCTTCCGCGACTCTATATTACAATTTTCGAATGATCCAAAATCTCACCGGAAATCTGGAAAAGTTCCAGGACTCCGTCGGCATCAAGTTTCAGTTGTACAACAGCTTGTTTCTGTCGCTGCCGTTTTACGGCGTGGACAAGACCGGAATTCTGTTGTCGCTTTTCAGCAACCGCTGCGAAGAAGGGTTCACGGCCGGAAAAAGTCCAGCCGAGATCATCGAAACGTTCTTTGTGGACCGCACTGGCGATGAGAAAAACGACCTGCTCTTTCGCTTCGTGCAATACGTGGAACGCCAGGTCGTATTGTTCGATGCCCTCGAAGACGCAGCTTTTTCCGAGATGAACGATGTGACCGGTCCCGGATCGCTGGCGGACCTGGAATCGTCAGCCGTTCGGGCCGGAAAACTCGAACAACTCAAAGCTCGTCTCAACCGTTTCTCCGTTCGCCTTGTCCTCACCGCTCACCCGACGCAATTTTACCCTGGGACGGTCCTCGCGATCATCAATGACCTGGTCACGGCAATTTCCGAGAACAACATCAACGATACAAACACGCTGCTTCAGCAATTGGGCCGGACCGCGTTCTTTAAGAAGCATAAGCCGACGCCATATGACGAATCGGCCAGTTTGATCTGGTATCTCGAAAACGTTTTCTATGATGCCCTTGGCGGCATCGCTTCGGAACTGGCAACAACGGTCGGTGAAAAGATACCTTTCAACGACCTGCTGAAAATGGGTTTCTGGTCCGGCGGCGACCGCGACGGCAATCCGTTCGTCACAAGTGATACGACGCTGCAGGTGGCGGCGGCACTAAAGCGGGCGATCATTCGCTGCTATCACCGCGACGTGCGTCGGTTGAAACGCCGGCTGACCTTCGCAAATGTCGAATCGGCGGTAGCTGAACTCGAACAGCTTCTTTACGAACACGCCTTTGGCAATCCTTCGGACCCGATGCATCGCGACCCGATACTCACGAGCCTCTCGGTCATCCGCCAAACGCTCGTCTCGGATCACGACGGACTATTCAGCCACTTGGTCGACGACCTGATCAACAAGGTCAAGATCTTCGGCGTGCATTTTGCCGCTTTGGACATACGCCAGGAGGCCTCCGAACACGGGCGAGTTCTGCAAAACATCGCCGAGACAAGCGGCGTTTTAAGTAAAGATTACACATCGCTGTCTGACGGCGAAAAGCTAAAACAACTTACGGCCATCACGTCGGCGGCCGATCTCTCGACGATCGAAGACGCGTTTGTCCGCGACACCCTGAAAACCGTACAGGCCGTTCGTCAGATCCAGCTTCAAAACGGTGCCGAAGGCTGCGAACGATACATCATCAGCCAATGCCAAAGCTCGGTCCACGTGATGGAGGTTTTCGCTCTATTTATTTTGGGAGGCTGGAAGCCTGAAGGACTTACTGTCGACATCGTACCGCTTTTCGAAACGGTCGACGACCTGCACTGCTCGACCGGCGTGATGCGCCAGCTTTTCGAATTGCCGGAATATCGCGATCATCTCAAGCGCCGTCACAATCGCCAGACGATAATGCTCGGGTTTAGCGACGGCACGAAAGACGGCGGATACCTGATGGCGAACTGGAGTATCTACAAGGCCAAAGATGAGCTGACCCGACTGGCCCGCGAGCACGACATCGAGGTCATCTTCTTCGACGGCCGCGGCGGCCCGCCAGCCCGCGGCGGCGGCAAGACCCATCGTTTCTATTCGTCAATGGGCTCGAACATCGCCGACGATGCGATACAGGTTACGGTCCAGGGCCAAACCGTCAGCTCGAATTTCGGTACGGTTACCGCTGCCCGATTCAACATCGAACAGCTCCTGCACGCTGGCTTGTTTAAGGAACTTGCGGCCGAGCGTCTTGCCACCTTCACGCCGCACGAAGAAAAATTGATGGACCGCCTGGCCCGCAACAGTTTTGCCGCGTACATGGACCTGAAAAATCATCCCGATTTTTTGGAGTATTTGTCGGCCGTCAGCCCGCTTCGATTTTACGCTGAAACCAACATCGGCAGCCGCCCTACAAAACGCGGCGGCGGAAAATTAACATTAAAAGATCTGCGTGCCATCCCGTTCGTCGGTGCCTGGAGCCAGATAAAACAGAACGTTCCGGGCTTTTACGGCGTTGGCTCGGCACTGCGAAAAATGGAGTCGGAGATCGGCGAGATCGGCACGATGTATCGCGACAACGCCTTTTTCAAGGCCCTGATCGACAACTGCGAAATGGCAATGCAGAAAAGCTATTTTCCGCTCACCGCTTTCCTCGCGGACGACCCGCAATACGGCGGGATTTGGCGAAAGATCCGCGACGAATTCGAACTCACTCGCCGTTACCTTAACCAGATCTCCGGCTCGCCCGAACTGATGTCCGACCTGCCCGTCGAACAGCAATCCGTCCGCACCCGCGAACGCATCGTCCTGCCGCTGGTCACGATCCAACAATATGCATTGACGGAATTGAGGAAAGAAGGCCTGACGGACGAACAGCGGACGACGTACGAAAAACTCGTCATCCGCTGCTCATTCGGAATAATTAACGCCGGAAGAAATTCGGCCTAATGCAACAGGCCGGCACAATTGCGAAGGACGTTTAACAGGATATACATGATGGACAAGATTAGGATTCAAGAAATCCTGTCTATCCTGCACATCCTGTTTGAATCACTTCGCTGAAGTCTCAGAACGTATAAGCATTCGCCCCGATCATCGTGTCCGCGATCCGCTGCCGCGCGGCGATCGTATTCACGGGTGCGTTATTTTTTGTATAACGCTTCAACGCGACCAGAAGCGTACGACCTTCGTCGCCTTCACTCATTGCGGCGATCGTGTTCTTGGCTTTCGCTTCGACACGTTGGATCGCGTCATTGCAATAGACCGCAGCCATATCTATATAACGTCCAGCCGCTTCTTCGCCCTGCTTTTCGGCGATCTTTTTCGCACGCAGGATCGAAGTCTCCATCTGGTAAGCGTCCATTATTATGTCAGCGCAATTCATCAAAACTTCTTGCTGCTCGCTCAGGCCCATCATGTATTTCTGGGCGGCGGTACCGAGCACCATCAACGCAACCTTCTTCGCGTTCTTCGCCAGCTTGGCCTCGGCCGCGAGCAAGCCACTGTCTTCGTCGAACGACATTTGCGGATTCAATATCTCATCCTGCAGTGCCTTCGCCGCCTGGAGCAATCCCAGTTTGCCTTTCATCGCACGCTTCATCAACTGGCCGGGAATAAGCATCCGGTTGATCTCGTTCGTGCCCTCAAAAATGCGGTTGATACGCGAATCGCGATACGCTTTTTCCGCCGGATAATCCGCCGAATAACCATAGCCGCCGTAGATCTGCACCATCTCGTCGACGACGTAATCAAGGGCCTCGGAACACGCGACCTTGTTGATGGATGATTCGACCGCATACTCCTCGATCGACTGCAATTTTTTCTCGCTGCTCGCACCATCGCCGATCAACGCGTCGATCATTCCGACCGTGCGGTAAGTGATCGACTCCGCAACCCAAGTGCGAATCGCCATCTCGGCAAGTTTGTGTTTGATCGCTCCGAACGATGAGATCGGTTTGTTGAATTGATGCCGTTCATTCGCGTAACGCACCGCTTCTTTGATTGCCAGTTTCGCACCGCCCGTGACCGACGCTCCTAATTTAAACCGGCCGACATTCAGCACATTAAAGGCGATCTTCGCCCCGTCGCCGACATTGCCGATCAGGTTGCCGACAGGAATTTTTGCGTCCGACAAAATCACCGCCGTCGTCGAAGAAGATTTGATCCCGAGCTTGTGCTCTTCCGCACCCGGCCGGCAGTTTTCAGAACGCGGCACGACGAAGGCCGAAAATTTTTCCTTCTCGCCGTCCACCTTCGCGAACACGATGTACACATCAGCAAAACCACCGTTCGTGATCCACATCTTCTCGCCGTTCAAGATGTAATGCTGCCCGTCGTCGCTCAATTTTGCCACGCATTTTGCACCGAGTGCGTCAGAACCCGAACCGGATTCCGTCAGGCAATATGCCGACGTAAGCTCGCCGGAAATGATCTTCGGGATCCACTCTTTTTTCAGCTCCTCCGAGCCCCAGTAAAGTATCGGCAAAAGGCCGATGGACGTTTGGGCTCCGTAGGTCGAGCCAAAACCGCTCCCCCGTCCGACCATCTCGGCAATAATGCAGCCCGACGTCTGGTCGAGCGCCATGCCGCCGTATTCTTCGGGAATATTGGCTCCCAACAGGCCGAGATCGCCGGCCTTTTTAAGCAGATCGCGAGCAATCCCCCAATCGTGGCCTTCCAATTTCGGCAGGTTCGGCACCACCTCGTTGTCGATGTACTCGCGACAGGTGTCCCCGATCATCCGGTGCTCATCGGTAAAATCCTCCGGCGTAAAAACCTCGGCCGCCGTTTGATCAGCAATGAGAAATTCCCCGCCCTTCATATACTCTTTCTCCATTTTCGCGTCCATTTGATCGTGATTCTCCTGTAAAATTTGCTGCGGGTATTGTACTGAATGAATGCTCATTCAGTCAAGGATTTCTTTCGCCATCGGATGGAAAGATACTAGGGTCGTACCCGCTCGGCTAAAAGTCTAAGCAGGGTGCTGTGACACGGACAAAAGGTTTCCGTCCGGATCTTTGAACCATGCGACCTTCGTTCCATCGGGCGCGGCCCAAATTCCTTGATCGTCCTGGCTCATCCATGGATAGTCGTAGATCTCGAACTTCACTCCCCGGCTGGTCAAGCCCTCGGCAACGGACTCAATGTCATTCACTTCCCAGCCAAGCACCGAAAAGGGGTGCGGCGTAAATTCCTTAACCGGTGTCAGACGAAGCATGTTGCCGCCGGTATCAAATACGAGGGCAAATTGATCGTCAACCTTGAACGACAATCCTAAAGTCGTCTCGTAGAATTCTTTGGCCTCGGCCTTCTTGATAGTCGGAATGAGTATCACCGGTTTGCAGTTTCCCAACATCGTTTCCACTCCTGTTGTTAGCCGATCCGCTCAAAAATTCCCGCCGCGCCCATGCCACCGCCGACGCACATGGTGACCATGCCGTAGCGGGCGTTGCGGCGTTTTAGTTCCTGAAGCAGCGTTGCGGTCAGCTTGGCACCGGTGCAGCCGAGCGGGTGGCCGAGGGCGACGGCGCCGCCGTTGACGTTGACCTTTGCGGGGTTCATTTCGAGCACCTTCATCACCGACAGCCCTTGGGCGGCGAAGGCTTCGTTCAGCTCGATGACGTCGATCTGATCGAGCGTAAGCCCGGCCATCTTCAACGCCTTCGGGATGGCGTAAACCGGCCCGATGCCCATCTCTTCCGGCAGGCAACCGGCCGTGGCGAACGAGACAAATCGTGCAAGCGGCGTCAAACCCAATTCCTTCGCCTTGTCCAAAGACATCACGACCGCTGCCGCGGCTCCGTCAGACATTTGCGACGAATTGCCCGCCGTGACCGTTCCTTTCACATGAAACACCGGACGCAATTTTGCCAAACCTTCAAGCGACGTATCGGCCCGCGGCCCTTCGTCGGTTTCGAATACGACCTCTTTTCGACGCACGCGGCCCTTTTCGTCAAACTCATCGACGTGTACCGTCATCGGCACGATCTCGTCCTTGAACCTGCCTTCCTTGATCGCGGCAAGGGCTTTCTGATGCGATCCGTACGAGAATTCATCCGCCTGCTCGCGCGTGATCTCGTATTTTTTCGCGAGATTCTCAGCGGTCAGGCCCATGTTCAGGTAGTAGTCGGGATAGGAATCGACCAACGCCGGATTCGGCCTGACGACGTTGCCGCCCATCGGGATCATCGACATCGTCTCGAGGCCCCCGGCGACGATAACATCTGCCCCGCCCGTCGCGATCCGATCCGCCGCCAACGCGATCGTCTGCAGGCCCGACGAGCAATAACGGTTCACCGTCATCGCGCTCGTTTCCACCGGCAAACCGGCCGCGATCATCGCCGTCCGGGCGACGTTCATTCCCTGCTCCGCTTCAGGAAAAGCACAGCCCATGATCACGTCCTCGATCTGACTTTTATCCAAACCCGGCACCCGATCGACCGCTTCCCGAATCGCCGCCGCCCCAAGATCATCCGGCCGCGTGTTTTTAAGTGTCCCTTTCGGAGCCTTCCCCACAGCCGTACGCACGGCCGATACGATTACTGCTTCTTTCATATTTTTTCCCGACATTGTAAGTTTGTCTCACTACTCATTATCCCATGTAGAAATCGCCTTTACGGCTTTTTCGATGGGAGACTTCGAGTTAACTATCATGATTAACGCTTCATTGGACTCAACTGTGTGAGGCTGACGCGTCACTGCAACTATTTTTGTATTTGCAGATTTAACGGCCCAATAAGCCTCCTGTATTTCATTTCGCGTTGCAGTATCCAACTGTAAAAGGATTCCCGATTCAACAGCGAGATCAAACTGCTTGGTTTCAAAAGTACAAGCAATATAGCGTTGGTAAACAGTTGTTTGTCTCCCTTCTTCTGCTTTTCGTACGACCAACGCATTAAACTCTAATTCGTTTCGAAGAGACAACAATCGATGCCTTGGGACCAATAGCGACAAAAGATCCTGTCGCCGAGCGGCTCTTAAATCTGTCCCTCGTCGCCATGGCACTATGTACTCGGGAAATCCACCTGCCTGGCTTTTAGTAACGTACGGAGCTTCTAATGCTGTATCGAAATACAACGCGACCACTGCGCTTCCATTGACTCTTAAATTGACATCAACCAATAATCGGGGAGCAAACCCATCAAAGCACTTCTCAACCGCCTTGTACCAATTTCCTTTTTCTGTAGCATCAACACCGACCACCGAACCTTTTCTTTCATCAACCCCGATTAGCCACAAAATGCTTTCACCGCGCGACGCGTTCGCGTGCCCAGCTAAACGAGGAGCCGCTTTTTCCGCATCCAACCAGATGGCCTTCAGCTCAACCCGCGAGTCCTCGACGGGTTGTCCGTTCAGAACCATTTCGACTATCTGTCGTGACCAAAGCTCTATTTCCTGAGGCTTCATCTGATTTTTGAGTAGCCTGTCGCAACAGGCTCCCTCGCGCTTCGCGGCATAAAGCCACCTCGTTTACGACGTGGTCGGCGTCAGCTTCTAATCAAAGGGGCGTTTTAACGTCCTTCCCGCTCGCGGCTTAAGCCGCCGATTTCTTAAGCCCGTTGAAACGGGCTGCCGATACTATTTTCATCTCATCCACGCCGTAAACGGCGTGGCTATGTACTAATCCGGAAGTCTCGTGAACGACGCCCAGCCGAATTTAAGTGCGCCGTATCGGGATCAGCAGTTCAATCATAAAGGGCTCCGACGTATTGATCGGTTTCATTACATCTGGAATCGGCAAATTCGACTCAACGCGGTTCTTCAAAATGCGCTCGAATTCTTTTTTCAGCAATGGATTGATTTCGTGCCATCCGTCGGCTTCGAATGTTAATTCGGTAAAAACTGGACAACTGACCTGCCATTTGCCGTCCGGTTTGGGAACATATAATAACGGCAGTTTATACGAATTTTTCATACCGTTATTTTATCATCCTTCCGAGTGCCGCTTGATCATTCTCAGCATTTCCATCCGTATCAGCCCGCTGAATGGACGGATGAACATCCAATACCTGCCAAAGCTCGCCCGACTCTCATCATCCAGGCATTTTATCCGAGTTTCGGTGGTCAGCTTCGTTCCGCGGCCCGCCGGGACGAGTGAAAAATTCCATACCGCTTTTGCGAAACCTTTTTTCTCGAACTCGCGGAAATTTCCCGCATCGATCTTTTGAAGATCGCCCCACGGTATCCAGAACCGGCCCGCCAGACCGATTAGCAGTTCGCGGTTCACCATTTCGCCGAGCGTTTCAAACTTGAACGAACGCAAATTCCTTATCGTCACATTCTCGCCCGACATCCCGCGAAGCCTAAGCAGCCACCTGACAATAAACGATTCGCTAAAATCCAATTCGTTTACCGCCGAATACACGCGTTCGGGATTCGCACAGATGCCAATGTCATGCACCTCGTTGAAATCGTATTCAGGCAGAAATTCGTCAATCAGCATATTGCTTCGCTCAAATACCAACCTCTACAGATTCCGCGTTCAAGTGATCGATCAACACCCCTGGATGAATCTCGACGAGGAACCCGCGTTTTCCGCCGTTTATGTAGATCTTTTCGAGATCCAAAATTGTCACTTCTAAATAAACAGGCATCGCGGTCCGCATTCCGAAAGGCGACGTTCCGCCGACCAGATAGCCTGTTAGCTTTGATGCTTTTTCCGGCGTCGCCGGCTCGACCGACTTTACGCCAAGCAGCCGAGCCAGCGTCTTCGACGAAACCTCGCGGTCGCCATGCATCAGCACGATCAGCGGCTTTTTCTCATTCGTTTCAAATACCAAAGTTTTTATAATCGCGTGCTCGTCAACGCCCAACTGCCTGGCCGATTCCCGCGTCCCGCCTTTTTCAACGTAATCGTAAAGACGCGGGACAAAGTTGATCTTCTTCTCTCGTAAAAATCGAACCACCAGAGTAATTGGGTAATCCACTGCTAAGTCAAAATTTCGAATCTACCTTGCGTAAAAATGAACGCCGAATGCCGCCAACAGCAAAACGATAGCGCCGACATCGATCAAAGCAACCTGCCTGATCTCAGCGTTATAGTCCGAACTCGAAAAGGTCAAAAAGATAAAGGCGACCTTGCTAATCAAAGCCAAAGCAATTGCGAATACTCGAAACTCCGGCCTTACCGCGGCGGTTATCAACGCCGCACCAACCATGCCTAAAAGAACGCTGCGATGCCGCATCAGGATTGTCAAATTCGTCCCGTCAACGGGCACACCATAAAATCTGCCCGTTTTTGCCGGATCGAAAAAAACGGCAACCGGGACGAGGTTTACAATACCGACAATGATCAAAATAGCCGCGACAATCTTGTCCGCCAAAGTCTAAACCTCCCTGTACCTGAAACACGACATCAAGTGGTCGTTCACCATCCCGGTCGCCTGCATCATCGCGTAGATGATGGTCGAGCCGACAAAGTTAAATCCGCGCTTTTTCAAATCGTTCGAGACCGCGTCCGAAACTTCCGTTTTCGCGGGGACTTGTCCGATCTCTCTCCATTTATTCACGATCGGTTTCCCACCGACAAAATCCCAAATGTAGGTGTCGAACGACCCGAACTCCTTCTGCACTTTTAAAAACGCCTTCGCATTTGAAACGGCCGAGGCGACTTTCAACCGATTGCGAATGATTCCCGGATCGAGAAGCAACTTAGCGCAGCGGGCATCGCTGTACTTTGCCACTTTCGCCGCATCGAAATTGTCGAACGCATTGCGATAGTTATCGCGTTTGGCAAGGATCGTGTCCCAGCTCAAACCTGCCTGGGCTCCTTCCAAAATCAAAAACTCGAAC